>NZ_JAKRMO010000088.1:0-11368 GCF_022346485.1 Brachybacterium sp. ACRRE
GGGGACGGGCGGCGGGGCATAGCGTAGGGCCGCATGGGCATCCGCGATCATCTCGACTCCCGCCTCGGCAGCGCCGCGTCGCGGGCGATGCACGACCTGAACGCCCGGCACCCGTGGAGCCATAACGACCACTTCCACAGCTGGATCCTGCATGAGCTGCCGGAGCGTCGGCGCGCGGCGCTCGACGTCGGCTGCGGACGCGGCGGACTGCTCGTCGAGCTCGCGCCCTGGTTCGATCGCGTCGAGGGGATCGACCGCGACGCCGGGATGCGAGAGGTCGCCGCGCGCCGCACGGCGGAGCTTCCGCACGTGGACGTGCCGGACGCGCGATTCGAGGACCTCGCAGGGCCCTTCGACCTGATCACGATGATCGCGGTGCTGCACCACATGGACCTCGAGCAGGCGCTGACACGGGTGCGCGATCTCCTCGCCCCCGGTGGGCGTTTCCTCTGCGTGGGCCTCGCCCCGCCCGCGTCGCTGCGCGACCACGCCTGGGACATGGCCTCGATGGCGACGAACCCGCTGATCGGCGCCGTGAAGCATCCCTGGCCCGCCCGTCGGGGACCGGGAGCCGCCAGTGACGGTGCTCCTCCGATCAAGGATCCCAGCATCCCTCTCGACGAACTCGTGCGACGGGCCGCCCCGATCCTCCCGGGGCTGAGGGCGCGCCGGCACCTGGCCTTCCGCCACACCCTCGCGTGGACCAGGCCCGAGTGAACCCTGCTCCGGCCTGATCGCAGGGTCAGCGCGCGGGCATAGCCTGGGCCGATGAGCCACCCCGCGCGCACCCGCCGATTCCTCACCGTCCTGCTCGCCGGAGCCGGGGTCATGCACTTCGCGAAGCCGGCGCCCTTCGACAGCATCGTGCCGCCCGCGCTGCCCGGCGCGGCCCGCGGCTACACCTACGCCTCCGGCGTCGCGGAGCTCGTGGTCGCCGGGCTGCTGGCGGCCCCCTCCACCCGGCGCCTCGGCGGGGTGGCCTCGGTCGCGCTGTTCCTCGCGGTGTACCCCGCGAACGTGCAGATGGCATGGGACTCCCGGCACGCCTCCGCGCTGCGCCGGGCGATCGCCGTCGGGCGCCTGCCGCTGCAGGGCGTGCTCGTCGCCCAGGGGCTCAGCGTCGCGCGGGGCGACGCTCCCGCATCGCGATGACCACGATCGCGGCGGCGGCGACCATCAGCACGACTCCCACGCCCGCCGTGTAGGCGACGCCGGAGTCGAAGGCCTCCCGGGCCGAGCTCAGCAGCGCCTCGCCCGCCTCGCCGCCCAGCGAGCGGGCCGCATCGGTCGCACCGCCCAGGGTCTGCCCGGCGGCGTCGGCCGCCCCGCCGCTCAGCGCCGTCGGCACCTCGACATGCGCGCGGAAGGTCGCATTGAGGATCGAGCCGAGGATCGCCGTGCCCAGCACCGCCCCCGTCTCGTACGCGGTCTCCGAGATCGCCGAGGCCGCGCCCGCCCTGCGCGCAGGCACGGCGCCGAGGATCTCGTCGTTCGAGATGGTCTCGGCGGTGCCGACGCCCGCACCGACCACGGCGAAGGCGAGCACGAGCGCCCCGTCGGACCCGGCCGTGCCGGTGACCAGCACGATCCCGTAGCCGACGGCGTTCATGAGCAGGCCCGCCGCCATCGCGTGAGCGGGCCGGACCCGCGGCACCACGCGCACCACGAGCAGGCCGGCCACGATCGTGACCACGAGCCCGGGCAGCAGGAGCAGACCCGCCTGCATGGGGGAGCGGCCGCTCACGAGCTGCAGGTGCTGGGAGAGGAAGTACAGGAACCCGACCAGCGAGAACACGCTCAGCAGGTTCGCCGTGACCGAGGCGCTGAAGGCCGGGATGGTGAACAGGCGCACGTCGAGCATGGGCTGCTCGCGGGTGACCTGGCGGCGCACGAAGGCGACGCCGGCGAGGACCGCGATGCCCGCGGCCAGCACGACGGGGACGGAGACGCCCGCGTCGGCCGCGGTCTTGATCGCCCAGACGAAGGGCGTCATGGTCGCCATCACCAGCACGATGCTCAGCGGGTCGACGGGCCCCGGCTGCGGGTCGCGCGACTCCGGCACGAGGATCGGCGCGAGCACGAGCAGCGGCACCAGCATCGGCAGGGCCAGCAGGAACACCGAGCCCCACCACAGGTGCTCGAGCAGGAAGCCGCCCAGGATCGGGCCCAGCGCCGCGCCGCCCGAGAAGCCGGCCGCCCACAGCGCGATCGCGGTGCGGCGCTCGCGCGGGTCATCGAAGATGTTCCGGATCAGCGAGAGCGTCGCGGGCATGAGCATCGAGCCGAACAGGCCCATCGCCGCGCGCAGACCGATGAGGGCGAGGGCGCTGGGTGCGAAGGCCGCGATCGCGGAGACGGCCGCGAAGCCCGCGGCGCCGATGAGCAGCAGCCGGCGACGGCCGATGCGGTCGCCCAGGCTGCCCATCGGCACCAGCAGACCGGCCAGCAGCAGCGGGTAGACGTCGACGATCCACAGCAGGGCCGTCCCGCTGGGCCGCAGCGACTCGGAGATCGCGGGCAGCGCGAACGACAGCACGGTGTTGTCGACCGACACCAGCAGCACGGGGAGCATCAGCACCACGAGGGCGGCCCAGCGCCGACGCGGCGAGGTCGACGTGCCGATCACCGGGATGGGGCTCGTGATGGTCATGATCTTCCTCCTTCGATGCGGTGGATGCGCGGGTTGCCTCGTGTGCGGGATTCCGGGGATGCGCGGGCGTGCGCTGTGCGCGGGATACGGCCGACGGGCGCGGAGCGCCGCGCGCCGGCAGCTTCAGACTAAACCGTCCAGACGGTACAGTAAACAGCGGGGCCTATGGTGTGGGTCATGTCCGCACGCGAAGACGTCCTCGACGCCCTCGAGGAGATCCTCATCCGCGACGGGGAGCGCGCTGCGACCCTCGACGCCGTCGCCGCGCAGGCGGGGGTCTCCAAGGGCGGGCTGCTCTACCACTTCGGCTCCCAGCGGGCCCTCGTGGAGGGTCTCGCCGAGCGGATGCGCGAGCGCGCCGCGCAGGACGTGGAGCTCATGGCCGAGGCGTCCGACGGCCCCTCCGCCTACTTCGTGCGCACCTCCGTCTTCGAGGACACCCCGTTCGATCGCACGCTTGTGGCCGCGACCCGTCTCTCCGGCAGGGACGACGCCCCCGTGCACCAGGCCTTCGCTGACATGCGCGAGGGCTGGCTCGCACTGATCCGCGAGGAGGTCGGCGACGACGCCCGGGCCGAGGCGATCATGCTGATCGGCGACGGGCTCTACTACAATGCCGTCCTCGATCCCGCGTTCCAGGCGGGTGACGCCGTGCGCGCGCAGGCCATGCAGGGTCTGCTCGGCGTCGTCGCGCAGCTGCGCGACGGCACGGCGTGAGCGCGGGCGTCAGGACTGCATGCCCTGCACCGAGCTGAGGATCGCCTGGGCGGCGTCGTCGAGTGACTGGTTCCCGAAGTAGTAGGCCTGCGAGAGCCGGGTGAAATCGTCGGAGAAGCCGACACCTGAGGTCGGTGTCACCCGGGGAGTGGGGGCGACCTCCTTCTGCATGTCGCGCGCGAAGTCCAGGCAGATGGTCTCGATCTCGTCGAGGTCGGGCTCGATCTCGTCCTGCACATCGGGGAATCCCGTCACCCCGCGCTCGATCTTCAGGGCCTTGGCGGCGCCGGGATCGGTGAGCAGGAAGTCCATGAGCAGGCCCGCGTTCTGCGCCGACCGGGACCGCGACGAGATCGACCAGTACATCGACGCCTTGTTCACCATGCGAGGGCTGCCGCTGGTGAGGGCGGGCAGGCGCCACAGCGTCATGTGCGCTTTCGACGAGGTCTGGAACGTCTGGATCTGCGTATGGAACTGCAGGTGGAATGCGGATCTGCCGGTGCCGAACAATCCCTGTTCGACGCCCGCCGCGGTGTCCTCGATCTGCGCCGAGACGGAAGGGACGGCGCGAGCGTCGACGAGCTTCTTCGAGTAGTCCAGGAACGAGGCGATCGTGTCCAGGCTGACCAGGGTCTCGTCGGATCGCGGGAACACCTGCTCGCCGGACTGGCGCGCCCACGCCGCGAGCTGGTCGCCGCCCTGACCGAAGCCGTCCAGGCCCACGATGTCCTTGCCCTCGTCGGCCGCCCACTCGCTGATCTGCACGGACGTCTGCATGAGGTCGTCCCAGGTCCACGACGTGTCCTCGGGTGCATCGACTCCCGACGCCTCGAGGATGTCGGTGTTCACCCCGACCGACAGGATCCCCGTGCCCAGCGGCGCGCCGACGAGCGTCCCGTTCTCGAGGCGCCCCGTGTCCAGCAGGCTCTTCTCCATGCCGGAGAGGTCGAGGACGTCCCCGAGAGTCTCCAGGTCGAGCAGGGCCCCGCGGGTGCCGTAGGAGTCGATGTACTTCTCGTCCATCTGCAGGAGGTCCGGCATGCTCCCGCCGGACGTCTGGGTCGCGAGCTTGTCCCAGTACCCGGTCCACTCGCTGTACTCGGGCGTGACCGTGACGTCGCCATGGGCGTCCTTGAAGAGCCCGAGCGCCTTCTGCGTCAGCTCGTGGCGCAGGTCCCCACCCCACCAGTAGGTGCGCACGGTGTTCGGATCGCTGTTCGACCTCGAAGGGAGGTTCGGACCGCATGCGCTCAGTGCCGACGCCGGGCCCAGAGCGGTCATGAGCAGCAGGGTCTGGCGACGGGTGAGCATTCGGGGCTCCGTTTCGAAGAGGGTGCTGCCGGCGTCTGTGCCGGAGTCGTCTCGATCATGCGGTGCCGGTCGTGGCGCGTCCGCGGATGAGGAGGCACCGGCGCCTCCTCATGCCATGAGCATGCTCGATCGCCGGGACTTCATCAAGGACGGGCCGAGTCCTGGGCGCGTGCGCGCCCCGCTTCTTTCTGGGCGATAGTGCCCACGCGGGCGACCGTGCAGGCGGTCATCCTCGGGCGAGCAGCTCCCGGGTCTCGCGCACGAGTTCGGTCGCCTCGACGATGGAACGTGCCAGGCGAGGCGCGCGGTCGCCGACTGGAGATCCGCCTGCGGCGTCGACCGAAGACCTGCCCCCGCCGCCGGCCTCCGCGGGCCCCTCCGCGCCGATGCCCGCGAGGATCTCCGTCGCGCGCGCCGTGAAGCCGTGGGTGTCGATCGGGAGGTGCCCGACGCCGGGGATCAGGCCCTTCTCGTTGGTCACCCAGACGCCGGCCTCGGCGCACCACGCATGTGCGCACCACAGGAGTGCGCACGCGCAGCACAGCTCGATGTAGGCGACATCGCCCCGGACGGCCGCCTTGGCCGCCCCGCCCAGCTGGAACTCTGCGCTGACCAGGTGCTCCGCGAACGCTTCCCGCAGCGCACGCGGGTAGGGGTGCAGGCCTCCGCGCAGCTGCTCGACGAGGTCGCCGGGGTCGGCGAGCGGCACGCACACGGCCGCCTCCGCCGCGTACGCGATATCGAGGAAGCCCAGCGGGTGGCCGAGCTGGTGGTGGAAGGCGAACTCGCCTGCGATCGCCCGGTCCCGCTGCCCGCGCACCCGCGAGGTCTCGCGCAGGATGAGGTCGACGGCGATGCCCTCGATGGTGAGCCACCCGCCGCCGTCGACCCAGGGGCCCCATCCGCCGGGGCCGGCGACGTCGACCGGAGCATCGGCGATCTCGCACGCGGCCTCCCGCAGTGCGTGCATGTCCAGGTGCTCGGCGTCGTAGTAGAGGCCGAGGTCCACGTCGGACCCCTCGTGGTGGGTTCCGCGGGCTCGGCTGCCCCCGAGCACCACGGCCTCGACGCCGCCCACAGCATGGAGCCGCTGCGCGATCCGGTGCAGTTCGTCGTCCTTCAGCATGTTCGTCTCCGTTCTGCTCGTGCCTCGGCGGCGCGGCGTGCCGTCGGTGCCGCCCCGGCACGGCGCCTCATCCGCGCCGTTCCATCGCCTCGGTCCACCACTCCTCGGTGTCGGCGGCATGCGGGGCGGCTCCGTGGGCGCGCAGCCAGGTGCACACGTTCTCGCAGTCGCGGCGCAGGAAATCCGGTCCGTTGGGGTTCGCGATCAGGTCGATCACCTGGGGCACGTCGATCACCACCAGGCGCTCGTCCTCGCTGCGCGGATCGACCAGCACGTTGTACGCCGAGAGGTCGCCGTGGACGAGCCCCAGCTCCGCGAGGCGCAGCACGAAGTCGCGCAGCTCCTGGGCCCATTGCGCGGCGCGCTCGGCCGACGGTCGGCGCTCGTGCAGGCGGGGCCCGGCGACGGGCGTGACCGGCTGGCCGGTCGCCCCGCCGAGCCCGATGAACTCCATGCAGACCTCGGTGCCCTGGATCTGCACGGGATAGGGGACGGCGAGGCCGGCGGCATGCAGCCGGGAGAGGGTGTCGAACTCGGCGCGCGCCCACTGTCCGGCGGCCGCGCGCTTGCCGAACGCGCTGCCGCGCGCGATCGCACGGCCCTCGCGGGAATCGGTCACCCGCCTGCCCTCGGTGTACTGCGCGGAGCGGTGGAAGGAGGTGTGCTCGTCCGCGCGGTAGCGCTTGGCGACCATGAGCGCCGCCTCACCGGGCGCTCCCGTGCGGAGGGCAGGCGGCAGGGCGCGCTCGAGCAGGAAGGCGTCGGCCTCCTTGCCCGTCTTCAGCACACCGAGCTCGGTGTCGATCGCACCCTCGTGCTGGACCACCCAGGCGGGGAACGGCTGCGGGCCGCGGTCCAGGGTGTGGGCCGTCTCGGGCCAGGTGGACCAGCGCTGGTCGGGCCCGGGCCCGTCGGGGTCACAGGGAAGGTCGTCGTCGGTCACGCCGGCGGTGACCAGAGAGGTCGTATAGAAGGTGTCCCAGTCGAAGGACGGTGCCATGTGGGGTTCTCCCGAGGTGGGGACCTGCGGTCCGTCGGTGCGGGGCTCACCGCGGAGCAGCGCATCGTGCGCGGGGTCCGCGGGGTCAGCAGGTCGAGGTGGAGCGGAGGACGGCAGGGGTCAGCACGGTGACAACCATCGGGTCCTCCTCCCCTCGGGGTCGGCGCATGGCGGCCGACGCTCAGCAGCACGGTACGGCGGACGGGGGAGCGGGGTCGAGGGATTTATGGCGGGCCGGGTCGTACCACCATGGGTGAAGCGTTTCACGCCGACCCCGGTGCATGCCCTACGGTGGATCCGTCGTCGGCGCCGTCCTCGCGAGCGCCGGACCATGAGCACGAAGGAGTGGGCGTGACCAGCAGACGCACCCTGCTAGGAGCCGCAGGCGTCGCCGCGGCCGGAGGAGCGCTCGCGCTCTCCGGATGCTCCTCGGGAGGCGGCGGAGCCTCCCCGGAGCTCGGCGCGATGGCCGCGAAGAGCGCGAAGGACTCGATCAGCTTCCAGATCTGGGACGCCGCCCAGGCGCCCGCGATGCGGCAGATCATCGACGCCTTCCACGAGGACTACCCGGGCATCGAGGTGACGATGTCGATCGCCGCCTATGCGAGTTACTTCGAGCGCCTGCGCATCCAGGCCACGGGCGACGACCTGCCCGACGTGTTCTGGATCAACGGCCCGAACTTCGAGCTCTACGCCTCCCACGGACTCCTCCAGGACCTCAGCGATCTCGAGGGGTTCGACCCGAAGAACTATCCCCAGAACCTCGTCGACCTCTACACCTACGACGCGAAGCCCTGCGCGATCCCCAAGGACTTCGACACGATCGGCCTCTGGTACAACCGGGAGCTGCTGCATCGGGCGGGCGTCGACGCGCCCGACGGCTCCTGGAGCTGGCAGCAGTACCGCGATGCCTCCGAGCAGGTGACCCGGAAGCTCCGCTCCGACCGCATCTGGGGAAATCCCGGCGGCATCGAGACCCAGGCGTACATCTACCCGCTCGCACTGCAGGCCGGCGGCTTCATCGTCTCCGAGGACAAGAGGACCTCCGGGTACGACGACCCCGGGACGCTCGAGGCCTTCGACTTCCTGCGCGGGATGATCGACGACGGCATCGCCCCCGACGTCCGGTACACCACCGAGAACCCTCCGCAGGACCTCTTCAGCGACGGCCGCGCGGCGCTCATGACCTCCGGCAACTGGCAGGCGGCCGTGCTGCAGGACTCCGTGGTCAAGGAGCAGATCGATGCCGCCCCGCTCATCCACGGCAAGCAGGAGGGCAACGTCATCCACGGCATCGGCTATGCGATGAGCGCGCACGGGTCCCACAAGCCCGCCGCCTCTGCGTTCCTCGCGTTCCTGGGGTCCGAGAAGGCCGCGCGCATCCAGGGCGCCGCGGGCGCCGCGAACCCCGCATTCATCGGCACCAACGACAGCTTCTTCGACGCCCTCCCGGGCTTCGACCTCGAACTCTTCGTCGACGCCGCCGAGACCGCCCTGCCCTACCCGGTCTCCCAGAACACCTCGGCCTGGAACCAGCTCGAGGAGCTCCTGCTCCCCAAGATCGTCGGCGGCCCCGGCGACGTGGCGGAGACCGCGAAGGACCTCGCCGATCGGATGGACGGAGTGCTCGCCGATGAGTCATGAGACCGCCGCGGCAGCGCCGCGCAGGCGGCGCCGAGGGGCCGACGGCTGGTGGCCGCTGGTGTTCCTCGGCCCCCTGCTGATCGGCATCGCCGTCTTCTACTTCTGGCCGATCCTCGCGACGGTCATCAACTCCTTCACGGTGTTCGGACCGTTCGGCGGGCGCACCTTCAACGGGCTCGCGAACTACGCGCAGCTGCTCCAGGACTCCTTCATCCCGCGCGCCGTCCTCAACACCCTCATCTACACGGTGATCGTGCTGTGCGGCATCCCGCTCGCGGTGTGCATCGCCTCGCTGATGAACCAGAAGGGCCTGCGCTTCGCGCGCTTCTACCAGGTGCTGTTCTTCCTGCCCGCCGTCTCGATGCCCGTCGCCGTCTCGCTCGTGTGGCGGATGATCTTCAACAAGGAGTTCGGCCTGGTCAACTGGGCGCTCTCCCTCGTGGACATCGACGGCCCCTACTGGGTGACCGCTCCCTGGTGGTCGCTGCTGGCGATCTCGATCGTGGGCCTGTGGTCGAGCCTGCCGCTCGCGATCATCATCCTGGGCGCGGGACTGCGCGGCATCCCCGCCGAGCTGTACGAGGCCGCGCAGCTCGACGGCGCCGGCACCGTGCGCCAATTCTTCTCGGTGACCGTGCCGCTGCTGACGCCCAGCATCTTCTTCCTGTCCATCATCACCGCCATCAACGGCTTCCAGCTGTTCGACCTGCTCTTCGCGATGATGGGCCAGGCGAACCCCGCGATGGCCGACACCCAGTCGCTCGTGTACCTCTTCTACTCCGAGGCCTTCCGCCAGAACAACCAGGGGTACGCCTCCGTGATCGCCCTGCTCATCCTCGCGATCATCGGAGTGTTCACGCTGCTGCAGTTCCGCCTGCAGAGGAGGTGGGTCCACTATGAGTGAGACGTCCGCACACACGACCGTGCGCACGACCGCACGCACGGGTGCGCGCTCGATCGCGACCGATCGCGCCCCCTCCGGGACCAGAGCCCGTCGGCCCCGATGGGCGACCCATGCGGTGCTGCTGATCGGCGGGATCCTGATGGTGTTCCCGTTCCTGTGGCAGATCAACATGTCGCTGTCCACGCAGGCGGAGGTCACCTCGGTCCCGCCCAGCTGGCTGCCCGCGTCGCCGCAGTGGAAGAACTATCCCGCGGTCTTCGAGCAGGTTCCCTTCCTGCACCAGTTCGTGAACACGGCGCTGGTGACGATCGCCCGCGTCATCGGACAGCTGCTGCTGTGCGCCCTGGCCGGCTATGCCTTCGCGCGGATGACGTTCCGCGGGAAGAACCTCGTGTTCGCCCTGGTGCTCTCGATCCTGATGGTCCCGTACCAGATCTATCTCATCCCGCAGTACGGGGTGATCCAGAACCTGGGGCTGCTCAACACGATCGCCGGCATCGCCGCGCCGGGGGTCTTCAGCGCCTTCGGCACGTTCCTCATGCGCCAGCACTTCCTGTCGATGCCCGCCTCCCTCGAGGAGGCCGCGCGCCTGGACGGCGCAAACCCGTGGCAGACGTTCTGGCGGATCATGTTCCCGCTCTCGGGGCCCGCCCTCAGCGCGGTCGCGATCCTCACCGCGCTCGCCTCGTGGAACGACCTCATGTGGCCGCTGATCGCCGCCACCTACGACGAGAAGACCACTCTCGCCGTGGGGTTGACGTCCCTGCAGGGCCAGTTCACGACGGACTACCCGGTGATGATGGCCGCGAGCTTCATGGCGATGCTGCCGCTGATGATCCTGTTCATCGTCCTCCAGCGCCGCGTCGTGGAGGGCCTCGCCCACTCGGGCATGAAGGGGTGAGCGAGTCCGCGGCCCGCCGACACGGACCTTCCCGACGAACCGCCCCACCTGTCGTCTCGTGCCCCCGACCCGCTCTTCCCACGTGAGCATCGCGCGGTTACAGTGCAGATCCCCAACCGCCACAGGAGTCGATGATGACCGTGGATCTGCCCCGCCCTGCCCTCTCCTCCCGCCCTGAGCCGACAGCGCCGATGCGCTCGACGTCCCGCTCGTTCACCCGCCGCACGGCGCTGGCCGGCGGCATCGGCGCCGCGGGCGCCGCCGCTGCCCTCTCGATGAGCGCCCCGTCGGCCGACGCGGCGGGTCCCGCCCCTGCCGGCGGGCACCACGGCGGCCACCCCGGCGGCGGGGCCCCTGCCGTGCACTGGGAGCGCGGGCACCTCTTCCCGACCTTCGACCGCGCCGCGAGCACGGTGCGCGTGGGGGACATGCGGAAGCTCGACGGCTTCGACCGTCTGCTGCTGATCACCCTGCAGGGCCTGGTGAACCGCGAGCGCCCCGAGCTGTACCTCATCGCCGACGACGTCGACGAGACCTGGATCCCCGACCTGCCCGCGCGCACCCGGTACGAGAAGCACCCGCTCGACCTCGTCGGCCGCTACCGCCGTCGCATCGTGGGCGCCGTCGTCTACGACATGGACGCCCCGGACACCATCAACCTCGCCACCACGATCGCCGCCCAGCGCGGCGCCGTCGTCGCCACCGCCGAGCAGGCCACCGAGCACCGCCTCAAGGTCGTCGAGGACCTGCGCGGACGCTTCGAGGACGACCCCGCCGCCATCTACGCGTTCGCCACCGACCATCTCTGGGAGAAGAGCACCCACAAGGTCCTCGTCGGCCTCCCGCCCACCCACACCGTCGAGGTCGACGGCGTGGAATGGACCGAGCTGCTGCGCGAGAAGGAGCGCGTCACCGACTCCTCGAACCTCGGCACGCAGACCGTGGACCTCGCCGGCCAGGTCGGCGACGGCGAGGTGTTCGTGCGCCTGTCCGACTCCTTCCCCGAGGACGGCTGGGGCCCTGCCCTCCACCACGCGACCCTCACGGTCGACGGCGAGCAGACCGCCGACTTCGTGCCCGGCACCGACGCGGAGGCCGAGTTCCTCTTCGACGGC
>NZ_JAKRMO010000089.1:0-11258 GCF_022346485.1 Brachybacterium sp. ACRRE
GTCGCCCCTACCCGCGCCCCCCCCGGGCGCGGCCCCCGGCGCCCCCCCGCCCCCGGGCGGCCCACTCCATATCGGGGGGGGCCCCCCCGCACCCCCGCGGCCGGGGCCCCCCACGCTCATATCTTCGGTCGGCCGGGACGGGGTCAGACCTCGACCGTGAACTCGTTCTCGTGCTCGGTGCCCTTGGCGCGCTCGTAGGAGCGGCGGATCTCCGCCTCGGCGTCGCTGCGGCCCTCCCAGTGGGCCCCCTCGACGCTCTTGCCGGGCTCGAGGTCCTTGTAGACCTCGAAGAAGTGCTGGATCTCCAGGCGGTGGAACTCGGAGACGTCCGTGAGCTCCTGGCGGCGCACCTGGCGCTGGTCGCCCACCGGCACGGCGATGATCTTGTCGTCGCCGCCGGACTCGTCGCGCATGCGGAACATGCCCAGCGCGCGGCAGCGGATCAGGCAGCCCGGGAACGTCGGCTCCTCGAGGAGGACCAGGCAGTCCAGCGGATCGCCGTCCTCGCCCAGCGTGCCTTCGATGAACCCGTAGTCGTCCGGGTAGCGGGTGGCGGTGAACAGCATCCGGTCCAGCCGAATGCGCCCGTTGTGGTGGTCCACCTCGTACTTGTTGCGATTCCCTCGAGGGATCTCGATCGTGACGTCGAACTCCACGTCTGCGGCTCCGTTGCGGTGCTCATCGCCCTGTGGGCGCGGTCAATGGTCCTCACACTCTATGCGGAGAGTGGTCCCGACACTCTATATCCTGGGATCCATGCGGACTGAGAAGCTCTGGCGCGCTGTCGCCATCACGCTGTGCGCCGCAGTGCCTGTCAGCTTCTACGTGGTGGGCGACCTCACGGACGCGTTCCCCGGGGTGCTCACGCTCTCGACCGAGCAGCAGGGCGAGAACGCGGGCCCGCGCGCGCAGGGCGAGGACTACGACCGGGAGCAGGCCGATCCGATCGTCCCCACCCCCGCGACCGCCTCGACGAGGGACGCCGACGAGGACCTCGCGGGCCGCCTCGCCTCCCACGCGAAGGATCCCGTGATCGACGGCGGACTGTCCTACTCCGTGGTCGACGCCGACTCCGGCGACGTCATCGCCGAGCGCGACGCCGACACCGCGCGCGTCCCCGCCTCGACGCTCAAGCTCCTCACCGCCTCGGCCCTGCTGCGCAGCGTCGACGGCGACCAGCGCCTCACCACGCACGCCGTGCTCGACGGCAGGACCCTGACCCTCGTCGGCGAGGGCGACATGACCCTGACCCGCGAGCGCGTGGACGCGCTCGCGCAGGACGCGGCGAAGCTCGCCGAGGATCACGGCCAGGACCAGGTCGCCCTGCGTCTGGACACCAGCGCCCTCCCAGGAGGGGAGAACCCCGCCTGGGGCGACAACGGCCGCGCGGGCGGCTGGGTCACGCCCACCGCGGCCCTCGCGGTCGACGAGGGCTGGCTCGACGGCGAGCAGTACGGCAGGAAGTCCGCGGACCCTGCGGGCGATGCCGCGAAGCTCTTCGCGAAGGACCTCGAGAAGCACGGGCTGAAGGTCTCCGGCGGGGCCGACGCGCACGTCGAGGGGGCGAAGGCGCCCGAGGTCGGCGGCGACGTCGTCGAGGTCGCGACGCGCTCGGCGCCGCTCACCGACATCGTCCAGCACGCCCTGCAGACCTCCGACAACACGATCGCCGAGCTCATGGCCCACCTCACGGCCAAGGCCCAGGGCCTCGAGCCGACGCCGAAGAACGCCGCGAAGGCCGTGGACACCGAGGTGCGATCCCTCGCCGACGAGCTCGGAGTGCCCGAGAAGGACCTCGAAGAGCTCGTGATCCGCGACGGCAGCGGCCTCTCGACGGGCGATCGCGTGCCGCCGCGGCTGCTCAGCGCGATCCTCGGCGAGGTCGCCTCCGGCGGTGCGCCGCAGCTCGAGCCGCTGCTGTACGACGTGCCGATCGCGGGCCTCACCGGCACCCTCGAGGAGCGCTTCGGCGCGAAGGGCGTCGCGGGCGCCCGCGGCACCGTGCGCGGCAAGACCGGATACCTCGCGGGCACGTCGGCCCTCGCCGGCGTGACCGTTCTCCCCGACGGCCGCACGGTCGTCTTCGACATCGTGGTCCACGGCTTCGACGGGGCCGACGCCGACACGGCCAAGGCCGCCGTGGACGACGTCGCCTACGAGCTCGCCCGTCGGACCTAGGAGCACCCACCCCATGGCAGGACCCCCGCGCGTGGTCGCACGCGCCCGCAGCGCCGTGCGCGCCGCCCTCCTCGCGCGCCTGGCGGACCTCGCCGACTCGACCGGCGGGGGCGCGCTCGCGCCGCGCGTCCTGGTCGGTCTCAGCGGCGGAGCCGACTCCCTCGCCCTGCTGACCACCACCTGCTGGGTCGGTGCACGGCTGGGCCTGGAGACGGAGGCCGTGATCGTCGACCACGGCCTGCAGGAGGGTTCCGCGTCCGTCGCCGAGCGCGCCCGCATCCAGGCCGAGCGCCTCGGCGCGTCGGCCGTCCACGTGCTCGCCGTGCACGTCGATCCCGATGCCCCGGGCGGGGTCGAGAACGCCGCGCGCGTCGCCCGCCACGAGGCGCTCGAGGCGCTGCTCGAGGAGCGCGGGGGCCTCGCGCTGCTGCTCGGTCACACCCTCGACGACCAGGCGGAGCAGGTGCTCATGGCGCTCGCCCGCGGCGCCGGGCCGCGCGCGCTCGCGGGCATCCCGGCCGCCCGCGGCCCCCTGCTGCGGCCCTTCCTGGGCGACGGCCGCGACGAGACGACCGCCGTCTCCCGGGCCGACACCGAGGAGATCTGCCGCGTGCACGACCTTCCGTGGTGGGAGGACCCGATGAACGCGGACACCTCCCTGCTGCGCGCCCGCGTGCGGCACCGGGTGCTGCCCGTGCTGCGCGAGGAGCTCGGCGAGCAGATCTCCCAGAACCTCGCCCGCAGCGCGGCGCTGGTCAGACCCGATTCCGACATGCTCGATGCCGACGCGGCCGCGCTGCGCGAGTCCCTCGAGCGCGACCTCGGGGAGCTCGAGGAGGAGGGGGACGTGCTCGCCCTGGACGTGCATGCTCTCGCCGCTGCGCCGGCGCCCCTGCGCACCCGTGTGCTGCGCGATGCGTCTCGGCTCGCGGAGCGGCGCGGCGGCGCCCCGTCGGACAAAACCCTGCTGCGCCGCCACGTGCTCGCGGCCGATGCGCTGGTGGTCTCATGGCACGGTCAGGCAGCCTCGCCCCTTCCGGGTAGGATCGAGGTCGCTCGTCGTGACGGACTGCTGGTGTGGCGACGCTCCCGCGACGGGGGCGCATGCGCGTGAACAGCACTCCGGCGCCGAACCCGCGCGACGCCGAGCCGAAGCCGACCCACGGAGGAGACCGCGTGTCCGTCAACCCTCATGAGGACGTCGAGCGCGTCCTGCTCGACGAGGAGACCATCCACGAGCGCCTGCGCGAGATGGGGGCCAGGATCGCCGAGGACTATGCGGACGAACCCCCGCTGCTGGTGGGAGTCCTCAAGGGCGCCGCGATCGTGATGTCCGATCTGGCCCGCACGATCGACCTCGACGTCGACATGGACTGGATGGCCGTGTCCTCCTACGGCTCGGGGACGAAGTCCTCGGGAGTGGTGAGGATCCTCAAGGACCTGGGCACGGACATCTCCGACCGCCGGGTGCTGATCGTCGAGGACATCATCGACTCAGGGCTCACCCTGAAGTGGCTGCTGGCCAACCTCCGCTCGCGCGGCCCCAAGAGCGTGGACGTCGCCGCGCTGCTGCGCAAGCCCGAGGCCGCGCGCGTCGAGATCGACGTGAAGTACGTCGGCTTCGACATTCCCAACGAATTCGTGATCGGTTACGGCCTGGACTACGACGAGTCCTACCGGAACCTTCCCTACGTGGGCGTCCTGAAGCGCTCCGTGTACGAGGACTGAGATGGCAAGCACCACCAAGAAGAAGCGGCCGGGCGCGTCCATCGCGATCTGGGTCGCCGTCGCCCTGCTCCTGGGCATCCTCGCGTTCACATTCCTGGGACGCGACAGCTACCAGCAGGTCGACACCGAGCAGGGCCTCCAGCTCCTGCAGGACGGCAAGGTCGAGCAGGCGAAGATCATCGACGGCAACCAGCAGAGGGTCGACCTCGTGCTGAGCCAGGACTTCGACGACAAGGGCAAGAAGGTCTACTTCTCCTACGTCACCGCGCGCGGTGACGCCGTCGTCGACGCCGTCGACAAGGCCGACCCCAAGAAGGGGTACACCGATGAGATCGCCACCAGCCCCTGGTGGTCGACGCTGCTCGTCTCCTTCCTGCCCCTGCTGCTGTTCATCGGCGTGTTCTGGTTCCTCATCATGAACAGCCAGGGCGGCGGCCGCGCCATGCAGTTCGGCAAGTCCAAGGCCAAGCTGTTCAACAAGGAGGCGCCGCAGGTCACCTTCGCCGACGTGGCGGGGGCCGACGAGGCCGTCGAGGAGCTCGACGAGATCAAGCAGTTCCTCGTCGACCCGGAGAAGTACCACGCCGTCGGCGCGAAGATCCCCAAGGGCGTCCTGCTCTACGGCCCTCCCGGCACCGGCAAGACCCTGCTCGCGAAGGCCGTCGCCGGCGAGGCGAACGTGCCCTTCTACTCGATCTCCGGCTCGGACTTCGTCGAGATGTTCGTGGGCGTCGGCGCGAGCCGCGTGCGCGACCTGTTCTCGACGGCGAAGGAGAACTCCCCGGCGATCATCTTCATCGACGAGATCGACGCCGTCGGCCGCCACCGCGGCGCCGGCATGGGCGGCGGCCACGACGAGCGCGAGCAGACCCTGAACCAGATGCTCGTGGAGATGGACGGGTTCGACGAGAACCAGAACGTCATCCTCATCGCCGCCACCAACCGCGTGGACATCCTGGACCCCGCGCTGCTGCGCCCGGGCCGCTTCGACCGCCAGGTCGCCGTGGGCCTGCCGGACCTCAAGGGCCGTCTGCACATCCTCAACGTCCACGCGCAGGGCAAGCCGCTCGCGGAGGACGTCGACCTCGAGATCGTCGCGCGCCGCACGATCGGCATGTCGGGTGCGGACCTCGCGAACGTGCTCAACGAGGCCGCGCTGCTCACGGCGCGCTCGAACAACCAGATCATCGACTCGCGGGCCCTGGACGAGGCCATCGACCGCGTCTCCATGGGACCGCAGCGCTACTCCAAGGTGATGAGCGACCGCGACCGCCAGATGACCGCCTACCACGAGGGCGGCCACGCGCTCGTGGCGGCCGCGCTGAACTACTCGGCGCCGGTCAACAAGGTGACGATCCTGCCGCGCGGCCAGGCCGGCGGCTACACGATGGTCGTCCCCACCCAGGACCGCAACTACCAGTCGCGCAACGAGCTCCTGGACCGCCTGTCCTACGCGCTCGGCGGCTACGCGGTCGAGGAGGGCATCTTCCACGACGTCACCACCGGTCCCAGCTCGGACCTGCAGAACGCCACCAAGATCGCGCGCACCATGGTCACCCAGCTGGGCATGAGCGCGAAGGTCGGCCAGGTGTTCTACGGCAGCGGCCAGGACGAGGTCTTCGTCGGGATGCAGCAGGGCGGCGACGTCCAGGTCTCCGACGAGACAGCGCAGCTCATCGACGAGGAGGTGCGCCGTCTGGTCGACGAGGCGCTCTCCGAGGCCTGGGCCGTGATCTCCGAGAACCGCCCCGTCCTCGACCGCCTGGTCCTCGAGCTCCTGGAGAAGGAGACGCTCAACGAGCACCAGCTGGCCGTGATCTTCGAGGGCGTCACCAAGCGCCCGCAGCGCGACGTCTGGCAGTCCTCCGCGCAGCGCCCCATCTTCACGGCGCCGCTCGTGGGCGGCAATCCCGGTGATGCCAGCAGCGAGCACGGCGACGCGGGCGATCCGCTCACCCCCGGTCCGCCCGAGCTGCCCTCCCCGGGCGGCGACGGCCCCCAGATCCCCGGCTACCCCGGAGGGACCGATCGCGGGACCGGCGGCGCCGGGCCGGAGGGTCTCCAGGGCACCGACGGCCCTGCGACCGAGGACCGCTGAGATGGACGAGGAGCTGGCTCCCGAGGAGCCGGGCGCTCCCGGCGTCGACGCCCCGCGCATCGAGGCGGCCGTGCGCGAGATCCTCGCCGCGATCGGGGAGGACCCCGACCGCGACGGGCTCGTGCAGACCCCCTCGCGCGTGGCCCGCATGTACGCCGAGGTCTTCGAGGGCATGCGCATGGACGCCCACGAGCCCCTCTCGGTGACCTTCGGGGACATCGAGCACCAGGAGCTCGTGCTGGTGCGCGACATCCGCTTCCACTCCATGTGCGAGCACCACCTGCTGCCCTTCTTCGGCACGGCCCACGTGGGCTACATCCCCGGCGCGCGCGGCGTCACCGGCCTGTCGAAGATCGCGCGGCTCGTGCACGTCTACGCGCGTCGGCCCCAGGTCCAGGAGCGGATCACCACCCAGATCGCCGATGCCCTCATGGAGGAGCTCCGCGCCGCCGGTGCGATCGTGGTCCTCGAGGCCTCGCACATGTGCATGTCGATGCGCGGCGTGCGCGCCGAGGGCGCGCAGACCGTGACCTCGGCCGTGCGCGGCATCCTGCGCAAGGGCACCACGCGCTCCGAGGCCATGTCCCTCATCATGCGGGGCTGACGCCATGAGGACGCGCCCCGACGGACTGCCCGCGGACCTCGCGCGGGATCGCACCCTGGTGATGGGCATCCTCAACGTCACCCCGGACTCCTTCTCCGACGGCGGCGCCCACATGCGTCCCGAGCAGGCCCTCGACCATGCCGAGCGGATGCTCGCCGAGGGGGCCGCGATCATCGACGTCGGAGGCGAATCGACCAGGCCCGGCGCCGAGCGCGTCGAGGAGGCCGAGGAGCTGCGCCGCGTGATCCCCGTGGTCCGCGAGCTCAGCGCGCGCGGCGCGGTCGTGAGCGTGGACACCATGCGCGCCGCTGTCGCGGAGGCCTCCCTCGAGGCCGGCGCCCTCATCATCAACGACGTCTCGGCGGGCCTCGCCGATGCCGCGATGCCCGGGCTGCTCGCGCGCGCCCGGACCCGTCTCGGGGCGCCGCCCGTGGTGATCGCGATGCACTGGCGCGGCCACAGCGACGTCATGAACGACCTCGACGAGTACGCCGACGTGCCGCGCGACGTCGAGCGCGAGCTCGGGGCGCGCCTGGCGGCGCTGCGCGAGGCAGGGGTCGAGGACTCCCAGCTGGTCGCCGACCCCGGCCTCGGCTTCGCGAAGAACGGCGCGCAGAACTGGGAGATCCTGGGGGACTGGGACGCCCTGCTCGCCCACGACCTCCCCGTGCTCATCGGCGCCTCCCGCAAGCGCTTCCTGAGCACCCTGCCCGGGGACCGCGACGTCGCGACCGCGGCCGTCAGCGCCCTGTGCGCGCGCGAGGGCGCCTGGGCGGTGCGGGTGCACGACGTCGCGGCCTCCGTGGCCGCCGTCGAGGTCGGCGCGCGCTGGGCCGCCAGCGAGCACGCGGCGCACCGCACGATGAGCGCGGACCGGTCGCCTCGGGCCGACGGACCCTCTCTCACGGGAGGCGCCCGATGAGCGCCCTCGTCGTCCCGCCGGACCTCGCGCGGGCCCTGCACCCGGGCCCGCCCGACGCGATCGAGCTGATCGGGCTGCGCGCCCGCGGCCACCACGGGGTGCTCGAGCACGAGCGCCGCGACGGCCAGGACTTCCTCGTCGACCTTCGGATGGACGTCGACACCGCGCCCGCCGGACGGGCGGACGCCCTGGGCCGCACGGTGAACTACGCGGAGGTCGCCGATTCCGCCGTCGCCGAGATCGAGGGCGGGCCCCACCAGCTCATCGAGACCCTCGCCGCGCGCATCGCCGGGCGGGTCCTCTCCGAGCAGATCCTCGTGCGCCGGATCGAGGTCACCCTCCACAAGCCGTCGGCCCCGATCCCGCACCCCTTCTCCGACGTGCGCGTGCGCATCGAGCGCAGCGCCCCCGCGACGCCCGCCGTGCTCGCACTGGGCACCAATCTGGGGGCGCGCGAGCAGCACCTCTCCCGCGCGCTCGCCCTGCTGCGCGCCGCCGACGGCATCGAGATCGACTGGACCGCGCCCGTCGTCGAGACCGACCCGGTGGGAGGCGTCGCACAGGACGCCTTCCTCAACACGGTCGTGGGCATCCGCAGCGAGCGCGGGCCGTGGCGCCTCCTCGACCTCGCCCACGCCCTCGAGGAGGACGCCCGGCGCGTGCGCGAGGTCCGCTGGGGGCCCCGCACCCTCGACGTCGACCTCATCGCCTACGGCGACCTCGTCCAGGACGACGAGGAGCTGACGCTGCCGCATCCCCGCGCCCACGAGCGCGCCTTCGTGCTCGCGCCCTGGCACGCCGCCCGCCCCGCGGCGGAGCTGCCCGGGCACGGCCCCATCGGCCCGCTCCTCGCGCGCGCCGAGGATCGCGAGGGCGTGCGCCCCGGCCCCGCGCTCGGAGGGTTCGGCGCCTGATGCGCCCGCTCTCGGTGCCGACGCTCGTCGTCCTCGGTCTGCTCGCGACCGTGTTCGGCGCGGTGCTCGCGAACTTCGTGACCGGGCGCGGCGCCGTGCTGCCGGTGACCGGCTGGGTCACCGGACTGCTGCTGCTCGCCCTGGGCGCCGTGCTGCTCGTGTGCGGCCTCCCGCTGCGCCGCTACACGAAGGAGAGCGAGGAGAGGCGGGAGAACCCGAGCACCGCCCCGCGCCGCCACTCGATCGACATGCTCACCGCCTTCCGCACGATCGTGTTCGCCCGCGCGTGCGCCTACACGGGGTCGATCGTCGGCGGCATCCAGCTCGGCCAGCTCGCCTTCTTCCTGTCCTCGGGCACGGGGACCGTCGTCGGCGCCCTGCTGCCCACGGGCTTCGGCGCCCTGTGCGGCATCGCCCTCGCGGTGCTCGGCGTGATCGTCGAGCGCTGGGGGACCCTCCCTCCGGACGACGGCGAGGGCGGGGCCCGCTCGACCGCCGCCTGAACCTCGCGAGCGACGCTGCGACGCAGGTCAGGGGTCGCCTCGGACGATCGTCGGGTGCCCCGGCGCCCGGCGGCCTGCGAGGATGGTCCCATGGACGATTCGACGCGACCTCAGCGGCTGGGCGGACGGGGACTCACCCCGGTCTCGCCGCGGCTCGTGCCCGCCCGCTACCTCGCCGCGGTCCCGTGGTGGGTGATCTCCCTGGCGATCGCGATCGCCTGCCTCGTGCTGGGACTGCGGCTGGGCTGGTGGTGGCTCGAGGTGCTCGCGATCGTGCCGATCCTCTGGTGCCTCCCCGGGGTCCTGCTCACGCCGCGCCGCGTGCGGGCGATCGGCTACCGGGCGGGGGAGGAGGAGCTGACCCTCGCGAGCGGACTCATGTTCCGCTCGGTCACCACCACGCCCTACGGCCGCGTGCAGTCCGTGGAGATCCACGAGGGCCCTGTCGAGCGCCGCTTCGGGATCGCCCGTCTGGCGTACTCGACCGCTTCCGACGAGGCCGACGGCACCATCCCCGGGCTCCCCCGCGAGGATGCCGAGGAGCTCAAGGAGCTGCTCACCCGGCGCGGCATCGAGAGGATGCAGTCGCTGTGAGCACCGAGGACGCAGCTCACGGCCCGGCCGGGCAGGACGGTTCCCGTCGCACCCATCCGCTCACGCCCCTGCTGACCGGCTGGAAGATCTTCGCCGGTGTGATCGCGGTGATCGCGGCCCAGAACCTGGCCCAGCTCGTCGGCGAGTTCACCGTGCGGCGCGCGCTGCTGGGACTGGGCGCGCTCGTGATCGCCCTCGTCATCGCGGTCGGCGTCAGCGCCCTGATCTGGTGGCGCACCACATACGAGATCTCGTCCGACGGGGTCACGCGGCGCTCGGGCCTGCTCACCCGCACCGGCCGCACCGCTCCGCGCGAGCGCATCGAATCCGTCTCGGTCGAGCGTCCCGCGGTGCCGCGCCTGCTGGGCCTCGCGAAGGTGCGCGTCGAGTTCGCGGGCGGCTCCGAATCCCATCTGGACATCGCGTACATCACGGCGGCCGATGCCGAGACCATCCGCACCGAGATCCTCGACGTGGCCGCCGGCGGGCCCGCCGGGCGGGCCGGGTCGGCAGGGGTGGTCGGCGCGGCCGCCGGCGGATCGTCCGACGGCGGTCCGGCCGCCGACGGGACGACCGCCGACGACCTGGCCGCCGGCGGCGCCCCCGGCACTCCAGCGCAGGCTCCGACGAGCGCGGAGGACGGGACGCCGGGGGCTCCCGCCCGCGATCGCGGTCTGCGCGAGAGCCTGCGCGAGGTCGCGTACGACGGCGTCACCGACGGCGATCTCATCGCGCAGATCCCCACCACGCGTCTCCTGCACGCGATGCTGCGCGACGTCGGCTGGCTGATCGGGCTGGTCGTCGGCGTGGTCTGGATCATCGTCACGGCGATCATCGCCTGGCGCACCGACGGCGCGGGCACCGGGCTGATCGCGGCCGCGCTGCCTGCGATCGTCGCCGTCCCGCAGGCCGTGCTGCACCGCCTCGAGGGCGGCTGGGGCTTCGTCTCCCGCGACACCGACCGCGGGCTGCGCATGCGCCGCGGCCTGTTCTCCACCCGCACGGACAACCTCGGCGCCGGTCGCGTGCAGGACCTGCGGCTGCGCCGCCCGCTGCTGTGGCGCGGCCCCGCGTGGACCGAGGCGCGGGTGAGCGTCGCCGGGATCGGCGAGAACGACTCCTCGGCCGCGACCAGCGCCCTGCCCGTGGGCACGCGCGAGGAGCTGCTGCGCACCCTCGGCCACCTGCTGCCGACCCTCGGCACCGAGGACGACGCGGCGCTGCTGGATCGTCTGCTCACCGCACGCGCGCGGGATCTGGGCGGCATCGGGCCGCGCCACCGGCTGTTCGTCATCGGGCGACGCACGCGCCGCGTCCTGCTGCTGCCCGGCGCGCTCGTGCTGCGCAGCGGCGTGATCACCGCGAAGGTGCAGATCGTCCCGCGCGAGCGCATCCAGGGCCTGAGCCTCGCGCAGGGACCTGTCGGCCGTATGACCTCCACCGCGACCCTCACGGTCGGCGTCGCCGCGGCCCGCGCCGAGATCGCCGGCGTCTACATCGCCGACCTGCTCGAGCTCGAGGACTCCCTGCGCCCGGACGCCGCGCATGGCCGCCGCTACCGTGATCGCGACGACTGGCCGCGTCCGCCGCTCGGGCCCCATGCGCACGCGCCGTCGGTCCCTGCGCCGGCCGGCGCCCCCGACTCGGCCCCGGCACCCGACTCGGCCCCCGCACCAGGCTCGGCCCCGGCACCCGACTCGGCTCCCGCCCCCGTCAC
>NZ_JAKRMO010000008.1:0-93968 GCF_022346485.1 Brachybacterium sp. ACRRE
GAAGAGGCGTGGGGGGGGGGGGGGGGGGGGGGGGGGGGGGGGGGGGGGCCCGCCGCCCCCCGCCGGGCCGCGGCGGGGGGGGGGGGGGCGCCGGGCGGCCGCCCCGGGGCGCCCCCGCGGCCCCCCCGACGCGCCCGGCGCCGGGGGGTTGGGGACGACCCGAGGGAGCTCACCGGTGACGGAATCACCCACTGACCAGTTCGACATCGTCATCCTCGGAGGCGGCAGCGGCGGCTACGCGGCCGCGCTGCGCGGCGCGGAGCTCGGCAAGAGCGTCGCGCTCGTCGAGAAGGACAAGCTCGGCGGCACCTGCCTGCACCGCGGCTGCGTGCCCACCAAGGCCCTCCTGCACGTCGGCGAGGTCGCCGACAACGCCAAGGAGGGCGGCACCTTCGGCCTCGACATCGACGTCAAGGGCGTGGACGTCCCGCAGATGCTCGGCTTCAAGGACAAGGTCATCGGCCGCCTGTACAAGGGCCTCCAGGGCCTCGTGAAGAGCCGCAAGGTCGAGTACGTCGAGGGCTTCGGCCGTCTCACCGGCCCGAAGACCATCACGGTCGAGACCGAGAACGGCACCCGCACCCTGACCGGCGAGAACATCGTGCTCGCCTCCGGGTCCTACTCGAAGTCGCTGCCCGGCCTCGAGCTCGGCGGCCGCGTGCTGGACTCCGAGGCGGCGCTGCAGCTGCCTGAGATCCCGAAGAACCCCATCATCCTGGGCGGCGGCGTGATCGGCGTCGAGTTCGCCTCGGTGTGGAAGTCCCTCGGGGCCGAGTCCGTGACGATCGTGGAGGGCCTCCCCCACCTCGCGGCGAACGAGGACGAGTCGCTCTCCAAGGCCCTCGAGCGCGCCTTCAAGAAGCGCGGCATCGCCTTCTCCCTCGGCATCTTCTTCGAGAAGTGCGAGCAGACCGACACCGGCGTGAAGGTGTCCCTGGCGGACGGCACCGTCTACGAGGGCGACTACCTCCTGGTGGCCGTCGGCCGCGGCCCCAGCACCAAGGACCTCGGCTACGAGGAGCAGGGAATCGAGATGGACCGCGGCTTCGTGCTCGCGAACAAGGAGACTCTCGAGACGAACGTCCCCGGCGTCTACGCCGTCGGCGACATCGTGCCCGGCCTCCAGCTCGCCCACCGCGGCTTCCAGCAGGGCATCTTCGTGGCCGAGCGCATCGCCGGCCTGAACCCCGCCCCGATCATCGAGTCCGGCATCCCGCGCGTGACCTACTGCGAGCCGCAGCTGGGGTCCGTCGGCCTCACCGAGAAGCAGGCCAAGGAGCAGTTCGGCGACGAGGGCGTCGAGACCTACGAGTACGGCCTCGGCGGCAACGGCAAGTCCCAGATCCTGGGCACCACGGGCTTCGTCAAGCTCGTCCGGGAGAAGGACGGCCCGGTCGTGGGCGTCCACATGATCGGCACCAACATGTCCGAGCAGATCGGTGAGGCGCAGCTCATCGTCAACTGGGAGGCCTACCCCGAGGACGTCGCCTCCCTCATCCACGCCCACCCGACGCAGAACGAGGCCCTGGGCGAGGCGCATCTCGCGCTCGCCGGCAAGCCTCTGCACGCCCACGCCTGAGCCGCCCCCAGGAGGAGAAGAACATGTCCGAAACCGTGAAGATGCCGGCACTCGGCGAGTCCGTCACCGAGGGCACCGTCACCCGGTGGCTCAAGTCCGTCGGTGACACCGTCGAGGTCGACGAGCCCCTGCTCGAGGTCTCGACCGACAAGGTCGACACCGAGATCCCCTCCCCCGTCGCCGGGACCATCGAGAAGATCCTGGTCGAGGAGGACGAGGACGCCGAGGTCGGCGCCGATCTCGTCCTGATCGGCGACGGCTCGGGCTCCGGGGACTCCGGGGACTCGGGTGCGAGCGAGGACGCGTCGCAGGACGGCGGCGAGGACCTCGCCTCCGACGAGACCGCCGCCCCCTCGACCGAGCAGTCCGCCTCCGAGCAGCCCGCCTCCTCCGGTGACTCCGAGTCCTCGCAGGACGAGGGGTCGGCGGATCAGGCCCCGGCCGGCGGCTCCGCGAGCGGCACCGAGGTCTCCATGCCCGCGCTCGGCGAGTCTGTCACCGAGGGCACGGTGACCCGCTGGCTCAAGGCGGTCGGCGACAGCGTCGACGAGGACGAGCCGCTGCTCGAGGTCTCGACCGACAAGGTCGACACCGAGATCCCCTCGCCCGTCGGCGGCACGCTGCTCGAGATCCGCGTCCAGGAGGACGAGGACGCCGAGGTCGGCTCCGTGATCGCCGTCATCGGCGACTCCTCCGGCGCCTCCTCCGCCCCGGCCGCCCCGGCAGCCGCTCCCCAGGAGGAGCCGGCTCCGAAGGCCGAGGAGAAGCCGGCGGAGAAGGCCGAGCCGAAGCCCGCGGAGACGGCGGAGTCGAAGCCCGCGGAGAAGGCTTCCGAGCCCGCTCCGGCACCCGCCGCCGCGCCCGCCGCGTCCTCGAGCCCGGCTCCGAAGGCCGCTGATGCCGTCTCCGGTGCCGAGGCCTCCGGGTACGTGACGCCCCTCGTGCGGAAGATGGCGGCCGATGCCGGCGTCGACCTGTCGACCGTGACCGGCTCCGGTCTGGGCGGCCGCATCCGCAAGCAGGACGTCCAGAAGGCGATCGATGCGCAGAAGGCGGCCTCCGCCCCGGCCGCGGCGCCCGCCGCTGCTCCGGCGTCGGCGGCTCCGTCCGGTCAGGCTCCCAAGGTCGAGGTCTCCCCGCTGCGCGGCACCGAGGAGAAGATGTCGCGCCTGCGCAAGATCGTCGCCTCGCGGATGGTCGAGTCCCTGCAGACGCAGGCGCAGCTGACCACGGCGGTCGAGGTCGACATGACCCGCATCGCGAAGCTGCGCACGCAGGCCAAGGACTCCTTCGCCCAGCGCGAGGGCGCCAAGCTGACCTTCCTGCCCTTCATCATGCAGGCGGCCGTCGAGGCGCTGAAGACGTACCCGAAGCTGAACGCGGAGATCGACGGTGACGTCATCAAGTACCACGGCTCCGAGAACATCGGCATGGCCGCGGACACCGATCGCGGACTCGTGGTCCCGGTCATCAAGAACGCCGGCGACCTGAACCTCGCGGGCCTCGCCCGCCAGATCGGCGAGCTCGGCGCGAAGGCCAAGGGCAACAAGCTCGGCCCGGACGATCTGCAGGGCGCGACCTTCACGATCACGAACACCGGCTCCGGCGGCGCCCTGTTCGACACCCCGATCGTGCCGAACCCGCAGGTCGGCATCCTGGGCTGCGGCACCATCGTCAAGCGCCCCGCGGTGATCACCACTGAGGAGGGCGACGAGGTGATCGCCGTCCGCTCGATGATGTACCTGTTCCTCTCCTACGACCACCGCCTGGTCGACGGCGGGGACGCCGCGCGCTTCCTGACCTTCATGAAGCAGCGCCTCGAGGGCGGGGCCTTCGGCTCCGAGCTCGGCCTGTGACGGTCTGATCCGCTCCGGCTGACCCGCCGCAGCGGATCCGCACCGCGGGAGCCCGGCACCGTGATCGGTGCCGGGCTCCCGTGCGTCCGGGGCACCCTGCCCCTCCCTCGGGGCGGTCCTCCGGGGCTACGCCTCGACGGCGCTCGCGGCGCGGACCCGCCAGATGCCGTCCTCGCGGACGAGGTCGAGGAGGACCTCCTGCTCCCCCGCCGCGGGGCGGACCACGACCGCGCCGTCGCTCGTGGTGAGCCGCAGCTCGCCCTGGTCGAGCGCGGCGCGGACGCGGGCGGTCCCGCCCTGCTCGTCGAGCTGCTCGATCTGCGCGCTCGTCACCACCGGTCCTTCTCCCTCGACCTCGACGTCCTGGTAGGCGTCGCGGAGGGCATCGTCCTGCGCGGCGGCGGGACTGCCCTGGGCGCACACGGTCGTCTCCGTCCGTCCCGTCACGTAGTGGTGGCGGCCGAGCGCGAGCTCCTGCACGAGGGCCCTGGGGTCCTCGATCACGGCCGACGCCGCGGCGGGTGCGTCCGCGGAGGGGGACGACGCCGTGTCGGATGACGCCGTGTCCGAGGGCGCCGCGTCGGACGGTGCCGGGGTCTCCGACGGCGCAGCGGACCCGACCGGCACCGGATCCTCGCGGTGCACCAGTGCGGCTCCGACTGCAGCCGCGCCGCCACCGAGCACGAGCACAGTGGCCGCGGCCGCCAGCACCATGCCGCGACGAGGGAGTCGCGGGACCGACCAGCGCGGGCCCCGATGGCGCGTGGGTCCGCCCCGTCCGCGTGCGGGACGCCGTCCTCGTGCGGATCTCGCGGAGGGCCTCCGAGGCGCATGCTCGAGGGCCTCGGCGCCGAGGATCCCCTCGTCGGACGCGAGCGCCTCCGTCGGGTCCGTGCCGCGCGCGAGGCGCGCCCGCCACCCCTCGGACCACGCAGGGGGCGGGGCGGCGAGCGGGACCGGCGGAGAGGAGGGAGCCGGCGCAGCGGAGGCGGCCTCCCCCGGCGTCGGCGCCGACGGGAGTCCCGGAAGCGTGTCGAGCCGCCGGCGCAGCGTGCGCCCCTGGTCCTCGAGCACCGAATCGAGCCAGTGCTGATCCTGCATCCGGGCGCCCACCGATCCGTCCGATCGGAGGGATCGGAGATCCGAGATCACCACCGTGCCGTCGGGCCTCGCCCCCAGTCCTGCGCCGGGCGCGAGGCCGACGACCCAGCCGCGCGCGTGCAGAGCGCTCACGAGGGCCTCGAGATCCTCGCGCGCATCGTGCAGCGCATGGCGCTCGAGCGTGGGCGGTGTCGCCTCCTCCGGCTGGGCCCGGCGCCGTCCTCCGCCGAGCCGCAGCGGAGCGTGCGGCTCCAGGAGCAGCCCGGCCGCGTCCTCGCCGAGCAGACGCGGAGCCGCCCGTGCCCCGTCCCCACCGAGAGCGGCCAGAAGGCGTGCGACGTCCCGCAGACGCGTCCTCTCCTCGCGCGTCGTGGCGCGCACCCGGCACATGCGCCGCCCGTCCCGCTCGACCAGCAGCACCTCCTGGTCGCCGTGCGAGGAGACGACGGCCAGCACGGACTCGGCCGGCTCCTCGCCTCCGGTCGCGGGCTCCTCATGCGCAGTCATGGGCACAGTGAACACCTGCATCCGGTGGTCCCCTCCTCGTCATCCACAATCCGCAGGCAGCGGGCCGGAACCGCGCGCCTCGACGCCCGTGCGGAGGGAGCCCTGGACGCGTCGGTCTGCCGGGGCCGGCGGCGGTAGGCTGGAGGGCGTGCTCGACGTCATCCGCCTCGGTTTCAGCGAAGACCTCCCCGGAGGGGACCGGCACGAGGAGTTCGGGCTCCCGCCGGGCCCCGTCGAGTACCACGCCGCCTGGGACGTGCAGAGGCAGGTCCACGCCGACGTCGTCGCCGGCCGTCGGCCGAACTCGCTGATCCTGCTCGAGCACCAGAGCGTCTTCACCGCAGGCAAGCTCACCGCCGAGAACGAGCGCCCCCGCGACGGCGCCCCCGTGGTCGACATCGATCGCGGCGGCAAGATCACCTGGCACGGGCCCCAGCAGCTCGTCGGATACCCGATCGTCACGCTCCCCGCGCCGATCGACGTCGTCGGCTTCGTGAGGGCGCTCGAGCAGGCCCTCATCGGCGTGGCGTCCGCCTTCTCTCTCGAGACGGAGCCGGTCGAGGGCCGCAGCGGCGTCTGGGTGGTGCGCGAGGGCGAGGAGGACCGCAAGCTCGCGGCCATCGGCATGCGCGTCTCCAAGCGCACCACGATGCACGGCTTCGCCCTGAACTGCGCGAACGACCTCACCTGGGCCGAGAACGTCATCCCCTGCGGGATCGACGACGCCGGCGTGACGAGCCTGAGTGCGGAGCTCGGCCGGAGGGTGCCGGTCGCCGAGGTCATCGACGTCGCCGAGGCCGCCATGACCGATCTCGTGGCGGAGCGCACGTCGCCGCGCTCACGCTGACGCGGCCGCACGGCGCGTGCGCCACTAGACTGAACCGACACCGCGAACGGAGGAGGAACGCGTGACGATCGCTCCCGAGGGACGCCGAATGCTCCGCGTCGAGGCTCGCAATGCCGAGACCCCCATCGAGCGCAAGCCCGAGTGGATCAAGACCCGCGCCGTGATGGGCCCGGAGTACACCGCCATGAAGAAGCGGGTGCACGGCCGCGGCCTGCACACCGTGTGCGAGGAGGCGGGCTGCCCCAACATCTTCGAGTGCTGGGAGGACCGCGAGGCCTCGTTCCTCATCGGAGGTGATCGCTGCACGAGGCGCTGCGACTTCTGCGACATCGCGACCGGCAAGCCCGATCCGCTGGATCCGATGGAGCCCTTCAAGGTCGCCGAGTCCGTCAAGGAGATGGGCCTGCGCTACTCGACGATCACGGGCGTGGCCCGCGATGACCTGCCCGACGGCGCCGCCGGGCTGTTCGCCGAGACCTGCAAGCAGGTGCACGCGCTGAACCCCGGCTGCGGGGTCGAGCTCCTCATCGACGACATCAAGGGCTCGGACACGGCGCTGCAGCAGGTCTTCGACGCGCGCCCCGAGGTCTTCGCGCACAACCTCGAGACCGTGCCGCGGATCTTCAAGCAGATCCGCCCCGCCTTCCGCTACGAGCGCAGCCTCTCGGTGCTCTCGATGGCGAAGTCGGCCGGCATGATCACGAAGTCGAACCTGATCCTCGGCATGGGCGAGACGCCCGACGAGGTCATCGACTCCCTGCAGAGCCTGCACGACGCCGGCTGCGACATCATCACGATCACGCAGTACCTGCGTCCCTCGAAGCTGCACCACCCCATCGATCGCTGGCTCAAGCCCCAGGAGTTCGTCGAGCTGTCCGAGATCGCCGAGGACATGGGTTTCCTCGGCGTCATGGCGGGACCGATGGTCCGCTCCTCGTACCGCTCGGGCCGACTGTGGGCGCAGGCGATGAAGAAGCTCGGCCGCGAGATCCCCGAGAACCTCCGGCACCTCGACCAGGACACCCCCGCCCGGCAGGAGGCGGCGAGCGTGGTCGCTCGCATGTCTGCCGCGCAGGCGGGCTGACACCTCATTTAGGAAGAACCATGGCACGCACCAAGGACACGGACGCCACCGCGGCGAAGCCCAAGAAGCAGGGCCGCATCAAGCAGATGGTGGAGGTCTTCAAGGTCACCCAGGAGGCCGACCGCTCGACCCTGCCCTGGATGATCGGCGCGCTGGTCGTCTCGATCCTCGTGCTGACGATCCTCAGCAAGCTCATCCTGGGCATGATCTGGTACGGCATCTTCCTGGGCATCGCCGTGGGCCTGCTCGCCGCGATGTTCATCCTCGCGCGCAAGGCGGAGTCCGCCGCGTTCAACAGGATCAAGGGCCAGTCCGGCGCCCCGCTCGCGGCCATGCAGTCCATCCGCCGCGGCTGGAACGTCGACGAGGAGCCGGTGCAGATGGATCCGCGCTCGCAGAAGATGATCTTCCGCGCCTCGGGCCGCGCGGGCGTCGCGATCGTGGCCGAGGACGGCACCGGCCCCTCGATGAAGATGCTCGACAAGGAGACCCGACGGGTCAAGCGCGTGCTGAACAACGAGCCGATCCCGATCCATCGGATCGTCGTGGGCGACGGCGAGGACCAGACCCCGCTGCACAAGCTCCCCTCGTACATGACGCGCATGAAGAAGACGCTCACCAAGGACGAGTCGGCAGCCGTGGGCAAGCGCCTCGCGGCGCTCACGCCCTCGCTGCGCACCGCGGTCCCCAAGGGCATCGATCCCACGCGCACCCGCGGCGTGAGCAAGAAGGCCATGATGCGCGGAGGCCGCTGAGGCCGTTTCTCGAGGGATCCTCCGGTCCTCCCCCGCGCACGATGCATCCGGCGCCCTCGCCGTCCTGCCGACCCGATCGGCCCGGACGGCGGGGGCGCTCGCATGTGCGCCCGGGGCCGCTGCCGCCGATTCCGACCCCGGCTCCCGCCGGGCTCCGACCTCATGCCGTCAGGGCCCGAGGGCGCAGCTGTGACCATTCCGTAATATTCGTTACCCAAACGTGACCTCCATGGAACCGCAGGTCAGAGGGCCATCATGAGGCTCGAGGAAGGGCTCGGAAACGCGCCGCTCGGGAGGACGAGGAGAGCCCGTCACGGATGGGGACGAGTCCGGGGCGCGGGCGGCGGGGCATGCACGGATCGTGCGACCGAGGGCTTCCCCCGCGGGCGCTCTCAATTACGGAGGACGGCCTCAGATGCGGACCACGGCGGTCGCCGCGGCGACATCGTGGAGGGGCTGGCGGTCGCGGTTCCAGATGATCCCCGGGGCGACGAGCAGCAGCAGCGCGGTGCGCAGCACGGCGCGCACCAGGATGGGCATCCGCCCGGAGACGGGGGCGACGCGCAGGCGCATCGCGAACTGGCCGATCGTGAGCCCGAAAAGGCTGATGAGCACGATGTTCTCCGCGGCGAAGAGCGCCAGCGTCGCCATCGGGTCGCCCTTCGCGGCGAGCTGCGAGACGAGCAGGCACAGCCCCCAGTCGATGAGCAGGGAGAGCACGCGGCGCCCGAACGGGGCCACGGATCCGGACCCCTCGGCGGGCAGGCCGAGACGCGATCCGGGCACGTACTCCTCGTCCACGGGCGGGCCCTCGAGCCAGGCGCCCAGATCCTTGCGGTCGATCACCGCTCCAGGGTACTGAAGGCGCGCCCGCGCGGCCCGCTCGCGGTGGCCCCGGACGCCGTGAGAGCCGCCACCAGACCGCATCCGAGGACTCCTCCCGAGCCCGCGTCGGCGTCCGGCGGGGACGCCGCAGGGCTTCGGCGGGGACGCGGGAGGATGCCGCCCGTCGGCGTCGGTCGTCGGAGGCGTCCATCCGGGCGTCCTAGACTTCCGGGAGCAGGGTCGCGGCGCGCCGCGATCCCCGGGCGGCGGACGGACCCGGGTCCCCGCCGCCGAGTGACCGCCCCCAGGGGTTCAGCAGCGCATGCGGGAGCATGCGGATGGAGGAGACGTGTTCAGCAATCCCAGTGAGGCCATCAAGTTCATCGAGGAGGAGGGCGTCGAGTTCGTCGACATCCGCTTCTGCGACCTCCCCGGTGTGATGCAGCACTTCAACGTGCCGGCGAGCACCTTCGACGAGGACGCCATCGCGACCGGTCAGCTCTTCGACGGCTCGTCGATCCGCGGCTTCCAGGCGATCCACGAGTCGGACATGAAGCTCGTCCCGGACCTCGACACCGCGTACGTGGATCCCTTCCGCGAGCGCAAGACGCTCGTCATCAACTTCTCGATCGTCGATCCGTTCACCGACGAGCCGTACTCGCGCGACCCGCGCACCGTCGCCACCAAGGCCGAGGAGTACATGCGCTCGACGGGCATCGCCGACACCGCGTTCTTCGCGGCGGAGGCGGAGTTCTACATCTTCGACGACATCCGCTTCAAGACCGAGATGCAGGGCGCGAGCTACCACATCGACTCGGACGAGGCCTCGTGGAACTCCGACCGCGACGAGTCGGACTTCGGCGGCAACCAGGGCTACAAGACCCGCGTCAAGGGCGGGTACTTCCCGGTCTCCCCCAACGACCAGATGGCCGACCTGCGCGACGAGATGGTCGTGCGCCTGCACGAGGTCGGCCTGAACGTCGAGCGCGCGCACCACGAGGTGGGCACCGCCGGCCAGCAGGAGGTCAACTACACCTTCGACACGCTGCGCAAGGCCGCCGACGATGTCATGAAGTTCAAGTACGTCATCAAGAACTCGGCCTGGGAGAACGGCAAGACCGCCACCTTCATGCCCAAGCCCCTGTTCGGCGACAACGGATCGGGCATGCACACCCACCAGTCGCTCTGGAAGGACGGCGAGCCGCTGTTCTACGACGAGCGCGGCTACGGCGGCCTCTCTGACCTCGCCCGCTGGTACATCGGCGGCCTCATCGAGCACGCCCCCTCGCTCGTGGCGTTCACCAACCCCACGGTGAACTCCTTCAAGCGCCTGGTGCCCGGCTTCGAGGCGCCCGTGAACATGGTCTACTCGGCGCGCAACCGCTCCGCGGCGATCCGCATCCCGGTGACCGGCACGTCCCCGAAGGCCAAGCGCCTGGAGTTCCGCGCTCCCGACCCGTCGGCGAACCCGTACCTCTCCTTCGCCGCGCAGCTGATGGCGGGCCTGGACGGCATCCGCAACCGCATCGAGCCGCCGGAGCCGATCGACAAGGACCTCTACGAGCTGCCCCCGGAGGAGCACGCGCAGATCAAGCAGCTGCCCGAGTCCCTCGGCGCCGCCCTGGACGCGCTCGAGGCGGATCACGAGTACCTCACCGAGGGCGACGTGTTCCCCCAGGACCTCATCGAGACCTGGATCTCCTACAAGCGCGAGAACGAGATCGACCCGTTCCGCTTCCGTCCCCACCCCTTCGAGTTCGAGCTCTACTACGACATCTGAGCCGACTCCCCGGTGATCTGACGAAGATCTGACGAGCCGGCCCTCGACCTGCGGCGACGCGCGTCGGGGGCCGGTTCGTCACGTCCGGGTGCGATGAGCCGCGTCCGGGCGCGCTGGGCAGGACGCGATGAGCGGGGCGCGCACTGGATACGATCGCTCCATGCCCGCGCGTGCCCTGCCCTCACGCACCCCGTACGCGCTCGCCCTGCGCTGGCTCGTGCACGTGCTCCTCTACCTGCTCGTGGTGGTCGTCGCCCTGCGCACCCTGGGCGATCTGCCCTCCGCGAGCGCCCTGGCCCGTCTGGCGCTCCTGGTCCTGCTCGTGAGCGTGTACTCGATCGGGGCTCGCCGTGCCGCCGGGCGCGGCGCCGACCACCGCGGGTCGTGGCGCGCGCTCGGCCACCTTCTGCCCGCGGTCCTCGCCTGGGCGGCGTGCCTCGCACTCACCCCGGACGCGACGTGGATCGCCTTCGGTCTCGACTTCGCCGTCCTCTACGCGCTGCCGCTCACCGGCGGCATCGTGGGCCTGGTCCTGGTCACGGGGATCGCCGTCGGCGGCTTCGCGGCCTGGCAGGGCGCTCTCCCCGTCGCCGGTGTCGTGGGGCCGGTGATCGGTGCGCTCGTGGCGCTCGCGGTGGTGCTCGCGGTGCGCGCACTCCAGGAGGAGATCGACGAGCGGACCCGCCTCGCGCGCGACCTGCTCGCCGCGCAGGAGGACCTCGCGCGCACTCAGCGCGACGCGGCCCGCGCCGAGGAGCGCACCCGCATCGCCCGCGAGCTGCACGACACCGTCGCGCAGTCGGCCCTGTCCATCCAGATGCTGCTGGACGCCTCGCGCACCTCGCTCGAGGCCGGGGACTCCCCCACAGCCCTCGGGCACCTGGGCGAGGCCCGGAGGACCGCCGCGCTCACGAGCCGGCAGACCCGCTCCTTCGTCGACCAGGACGCGACCGACGAGCGCGAGGGCATGGACCTCGTCGAGCGCCTGCGCGGCGTGATCGCGGAGATGGCGCCCGCGGCGGAGGCCGCCCCCGACGTGTCCCTCCGCTGCGAGCTCGCCCCCGGCACGTCGGCCCTCGTGCCGGCGCGGACCGCGAGCGGACTCGAGCGGATCCTGCGCTCGCTGCTGGGCAACGTCCTCCAGCACGCCGACGCCGCTCGGGCCGTCGCGACGCTCTCCGCACAGGACGGGGACCTGGTCCTCGACGTGGTCGACGACGGCGTGGGGATGGCGACGGAGAACCCCGGGGACGCCGCCGGGGGCTTCGGGCTGCGCACGGTGAGGGCGCGCGCCCGGGCGCTCGGAGGCGGCATGGCGATCGAGAGCTCCCCGGGTCAGGGGACGGCGGTGCAGGTCCGTGTGCCGCTCGGCGCGCCTCCGCCCGCCGGGGAGGAGACGAGGACGACGGACGAGGAGGGAGAGCAGCGATGATCCGGATCCTGGTGGTCGACGACCATGCGATCGTGCGCCGCGGTCTGGTCTGGGTGCTCGACGCCCAGGAGGACCTGCAGGTGGTCGCCGAGGCCGACTCCCCCGAGGCCGCCCGCGACCGTGCCCGGCGCGGAGACGTCGACGTGGTGCTCCTGGACCTCCAGTTCACGACGAGCAGCCTGCGGGGCAGCGCCGTGATCCCCGACCTGCGCGCAGCGGAGGACCCACCGGCCGTCGTCGTCCTCACCACCTACGACAACGACCAGGACGTGCTCGAGGCGATGGAGGCGGGCGCCTCGGGCTATCTGCTCAAGGACTCCGCTCCCGAGGAGCTGGTTGCTGCCGTGCGGCGTGCCGCGCTCGGATCCCGGGTCGTCGACGCGCGCGTGCGCTCGCGCCTGGACCCCACGGGTCCCGAGGCGCTCAGCGAGAGGGAGCGGGAGGTGCTGCTGATGGTGGCCGCCGGTCGCACGAATGCGCAGATCGCCGCCGAGCTCTTCCTGTCCCAGGCCACGGTGAAGACGCACCTCGTGCACGTCTTCGACAAGCTCGGCGCCGGCAGCCGCACCGACGCTGTCGCCCGGGCTCGGGCGCGCGGGATCCTCAGGCCCGACGCCTGAGCCCTGAGCAGGGGTGCAGGGCCCCGTCGGCCGGAGACCGGGCGGATCAGCCGAGCGCGTCGATCCCGCCGAGCCCGCCCTTGGACTTCAGCAGCGAGACCAGCAGCTGCTGGGGCTGGCTGCAGGTCTCGAGCACGCAGTCGTCGGCCTCGAAGGCCCAGATGCGGCGCAGCGCGGTGAAGGCCTCGAACTCCTCGGGGCCCGTCTTCAGCGGGACCACGGAGTATCCGCCGGCCTCGGGGAGATGGATGATGAAGGCGCCCGTGAGCTCGGGCATCTCGCGCACGGTGCCGTCCTCGTCGAGCAGCGCCTCGGCGTTGACGACAGCGACGCCCTGCAGCGCGTAGTCGCCGCGCACCTTCTTCGAGGTCTTGATGTCGCCGCTCAGCAGCGCGCCGCCGATCCGGACGATGCAGTCCGTGGTGCCCGCGTAGCCCACGGTGTGGTTCACGACGGTCTGCTCGACCTCGACGAACTCGGGCTGGAACTCCTCGAGGAACCTCCCGTAGCCGTTCAGGCGCACCGCGGCGCGCGCCAGGAGGTCCTCGGCGCTCGGCTCCCGCGCGAAGGCACCGTCCTCACGGCGCATGTCCTCGGCGATCGCGGAGACCTGGTCGGGCGTCGGCCGCTCACCGCTGCGGCCCCAGTCCTCGCAGGCTGCGTGCACGAGGGTGCCGAACTCGGAGGCGATCCGGGTGTGCTCCTCGGCCGCCGCGGCGATGCGCTTCTGCGTCCCCCAGCGATCGCGCGAGACGCGGGTGATCTCCGAGGCGGCGCGATCGGGATTGCGATCCAGCCACGCGTACATGTCCAGCGCGCGCTTGGAGGCCATGGTCGCGTACCAGCCCTGCAGGTGGTCCTTCGCGCGCATCCCGGCGACCGTGGTGATCGAGGGATAGACCGGCTTGCCGTCCGGCTCGATGCGGTACATGCGCCCGCGCGCGGTCTGCTCGCTCAGCTTGGGTGTGGTCATGGCTCCTCGGAGGGACGACGGACGGGACGGCCCTGCTCAGGGTACGGCGATCGGCCGCCCACGGGCGGGACGCTGTGGACGGGCGGGCGACGGATGTGTGCTCGCTCTCCCGTCGGTGTCCTCATCCCTCGGGGTTCCGTCCGCCCACGTCCGCATCCGCCCACAGCCCGCCGGTCGCTCGTCACGCCCGACGGACCGGGCCCGATCAGTCGCCGTCGCCGAAGATGATCTCCTCGGCGACGGTGCGCGCGTGGCGGGTGGCGCGCAGATAGTTCTCCTCGAGCTCGGAGGCGCTCGCCTCGTCGCCGTCCACGAGCACCGCGACCGCGTAGAGGTCGATGCGGTCCGCGGGGAGCACGTCGCCCTCCCGGCCGCGCCACAGGAAGATCGCGCGGCGCATCTGCCAGGCGAGGGTCCAGGCCCCCGTGAGGTCCTCCTGCTGCCGCGGCGTGAGCAGTTCCGCGCGTCGGGCCTCCTCGAGGATCCGCAGGGTCGTGGGGCTGCGCAGCTCGGGGACCTCGTGCCCGTGCTCGAGCACGAGCAGCTGGGCCACCCACTCGACGTCGGTCATGCTGCCGCGGCCGAGCTTGAGATGACGGGCCGGATCCGTGCCGCGGGGCAGGCGCTCGGACTCCACGCGCGCCTTCATGGTCGCGATCTCCCGCCGGGCCGATGCCCCGAGGCCGCCGCGGGGATAGCGGTGAAGATCCATGGCGGCCTCGATCTGCTCCTGCAGATCCCGCGAGGCGACCACGACGCGTGCGCGCACGAGGGCCTGCTTCTCCCAGGTCAGGGCGTCGCGCCGGTAGTAGTCGCGCCAGGCGTCGAGGCTGCGGGCGAGCAGTCCGTTGCGCCCCTCGGGCCGCAGATCGGCGTTGACCTTCATGTCCGCACCGGCCGAGGGCGCGTTGAGGATCCGCTGCACCTGGGTCGCGATCGCGACGGCGATCGTGCCGGCCTGCTCCCCCGCGCCGCGGTCGGCGAAGACGAACTGGACGTCGGCGTCGGAGGCGTAGCCCATCTCGCGGGCCCCGAAGCTGCCCATGGCCACGAGGGCCATCTCCACGCCGAGCGCCCGCGAGGGGTCCGAGCGCCTCTCGCGCAGGTCGCGGGCGCTGAGCTCGAGGTCGTCGCGCACGGGGGCGACGTCCTCGCCGATCGCCCCGCGCTCGCGCGCGACCGCGTGGTAGGCGACCAGGAGGCCCGCCTCGAGGACGGCCTCGGCGAGGTCGGTGAGGCCGCGGGCGGCGGCGCGCGCGTCGAGCAGGCCCAGCAGGTGGGCCATGGAGATCCGCAGCAGCTCGCGCAGGCGGGCGCGTCGCAGCAGGTCCTGCGCCGATTCGATGGAGTCGACGCGGCGGATGACGGCGAGGAACTCCTCGTGCAGCTTCTCGCGGCTCAGCGGACGCAGGGTGTCGTCGCGGCCCAGCCAGCGCACGGCCTCCGGGACCTTCTCGAGCTGCTCGCCGACGAAGCGGGAGCTCGAGAGCACGCGGGTCAGGCGACGGGCGGCGACACCGCTGTCGCGCAGCAGAGCGAGGTACCAGTGCGCGGAGCCGATGGTGTCGGACAGGCGCCGGAAGGCGAGCAGCCCCAGGTCGGGGTCGATCCCGTCGGCGAACCATTCGAGCAGCGCCGGCAGCAGCTGGCGCTGGATCGCCGCGCGTCGGGAGATGCCCTCGGTGAGCGCCCGGATGTGGTCGACGGCGCGGCGCGGGTCCCGGTAGCCGATCGCCGCGAGCCGGGCCCGCGCGGACTCGGCCGAGAGCCGCACCTCGTCGTCGCTGAGCTGCGAGGAGGTCAGCAGCAGCGGCCGGTAGAAGATCTCCTCGTGCAGCTGGCGCACGCGCCGCCGGGTGCGCTCGTAGACGCCCCGGAAGTCCTGCGGCGCGATGCGGACGCTGCGCGCGAGGCGGCGGAGGTCGGCCTCTGCCGTGGGCAGCACCTGGGTGCGGCGCATGCGATGCAGCTGCAGACGGTGCTCGACGGTGCGCAGGAAGCGGTAGGCGCCGTCGAGCTCGACGACGTGGCGGCGCGAGATGTAGCCGCCGGTGCCCAGGCGCTCGAGGGCCGGCAGGGTGCCGCGCACGTGCAGGGACTCGTCGGTGCGGCCGTGGACCATCTGCAGCAGCTGCACGGTGAACTCGACGTCGCGCAGGCCCCCGGGGCCGAGCTTGATGTTGCGGTCGGCCTCCGCGTGCGGGATGTGGGCGATGACCCGTCGGCGCATGGCGCGGGTGTCCTCGACGAAGCCGTCGCGGGTGGAGGCCTGCCAGATCCAGGGCTCGACCATCTCCTCGAAGGCGTGGCCGAGCTCCGCGTCGCCGGCGACGAAACGGGCCTTCAGCAGCGCCTGGAACTCCCAGGACTCCGCCCAGCGCTGGTAGTAGCGGCGGTAGGAGTCCAGCGAGCGCACGAGCTCGCCGTCCTTCCCCTCGGGCCGCAGGTTCGCGTCGACCTGCCAGAGCGATCCCTCGCCGGTGCGGTCCGCGCACACCCGGGCGAGCTCGCGGCAGAGGGCGGAGCCGACGGCCGTCATGGTCTGCTCGTCCACGTCCCCGGCGGCGGGCGCGGCGACGTAGACGACGTCCACGTCGGAGATGAAGTTGAGCTCGCGGGCCCCGGTCTTGCCCATCGCGAGGACCGCGAGGCGCACGGTCTCCTGGTCGTCGACGGCGGTGCGGGCGATCGCGAGCGCGGCCTCGAGGGACGCCCCGGCGAGGTCCGCGAGGGAGGCGGAGACGAAGGGCTGGATGGCGACGGGATCGGGCGCCGTGACGTCGGCCGCGGCGATCTGCAGGAGCCGCTCGTGGTACGCGATGCGCAGGGCGTCGCGTCCCTCGCGGCCGCTGAGCGAGGCGAGCGGGATCTCGGCGCCCGCGACCGCGCCGACCGCGCCGAGCATGCGCGCACGCACGTCCGCCGCGTCGAGCGTCAGGGTGTCCTCATCGCTGTGGAGGGCGACGGCCCGATCGGGGTGGCGGGTGAGGAAGTCGCCGAGGGCGACCGAGGTGCCCAGCACCCGGATCAGCCGCTCCCCCGGCCCGCCGGGCTCCCCGACGCTGCCGAGCAGCTCGCCGAGCTCGCGCTCGCGGCCCGCCTCGAGGGAGGCCTCCGCGAAGCGGAGCAGGCCGAGGACGGCCTCGTCGGGATCGGGGACGCGCCCGATCGCCTCCGCCGCCCGGGGGCCGAGGCCCGCGAGGGCGGGCTCGGCGAGGAAGCGCTGGACGCGGTCGGTGCGGGTGAAGCCGAGGCGCGCGAGGGCGCCCGTCGTGCTCGGCGGCTCGGCCGACGAGGACGCGGCCGAGGACGACGGCGAGGGGGACGGGGGCTGCGGGGTCATCCTGCGAAGAAGGAGGTCTCGAGCTCCCGCGAGGTCACCTGTTCGCGGTAGCGCCGCCACTCGTCGTGCTTGTTGCGCAGGAAGAACTCGAAGACCTGCTCACCGAGGGTCTCGGCCATCAGCTCGCTGCTCTCGAACACCTCGAGCGCACGGTAGAGGTCGGTGGGCAGCGGCTCGATGCCCATCGTGCGGCGCTCGCGGTCGGTGAGCTCCCAGACGGTGTCCTCCGCGCCCTCGGGCAGCTCGTACTCCTCCTCGACGCCCTTCAGCCCGGCCGCGAAGAGCACCGCGAAGGCCAGGTAGGGATTGCACGACGAGTCGGTGCCGCGGAACTCGACGCGCGAGCTGGTGCCCTTGGTGGGCTTGTGGAACGGCACGCGGACCAGCGCCGAACGGTTGTTGTGCCCCCAGGTGATGAAGCTCGGCGCCTCCTGCGCGCCCCAGAGGCGCTTGTAGGAGTTCACGAACTGATTGGTGACGGCGCAGTACTCGGAGGCGTGGCGCAGCAGGCCGGCGATGAACTGGCGCCCGGTGCGCGAGAGGCCGTACTCGGCGCCGGGCTCGTGGAAGGCGTTGCGGCCGCCCTGGAACATCGAGAGATGCGTGTGCATGCCCGAGCCGGGATGCTCGATCATCGGCTTCGGCATGAAGGTCGCGACCTGGTCCATGCCCAGGGCGACCTCCTTGACCACGGTGCGGAAGCTGAGGATGTTGTCCGCCGTGGTGAGCGCGTCCGCGTAGCGCAGGTCGATCTCGTTCTGCCCGGGCCCGTTCTCGTGGTGGGAGAACTCGACCTGGATGTTCATCTGCTCGAGGTACTTGATGACCGTGCGGCGGAAGTCCTGGCCCTGCCCCTTGTGGACGTGGTCGAAGTAGCCGGCGTTGTCGACGGGCTGCAGCGGGCGCCCCGGCGCCCACGGCTCCTTGAACAGGTAGAACTCGATCTCAGGGTGCGCGTAGAGATCGAGGCCCTGCGCCGCGGCACGGTCGGCGACCTGTCGCAGCACGCGCCGCGGATCGGACGCCGCCGGCTCGCCGTCGGGCGTGAGGACGTCGCACATCATCCTGCCCGTGCCCTCGACCTCGCCGCGCCAGGGCAGCATCTGGAAGGTCGCGGGGTCCGGGCGCAGCAGCATGTCGGACTCGTACGCCCGGGTGAAGCCCTCGATCGTGGAGCCGTCGATGCCGATGCCCTCGTCGAAGGCGGTCTCGAGGTCCTCCGGCGAGATCGCGATGGACTTCAGCGTCCCCACCACGTCGCAGAACCAGAGGCGGATGAACCGCACGTCCTTCTCGGCGACCGTGCGCAGGACAGCATCGTGGTGGCGTTCCATGGCACCAGTGTGCCGCATGGCGACGACCCCAGACGCGCGGACGCCGCCCCAGCACGATGCGCTGGAGCGGCGTCTCGGAACGGGTGCTCACATCTTGAAGTACCACTTGCCGTCGGTGGCCTTCTCCATCGGGGTCTCGTTCGAGCCCTCGATGCTCAGCGTGATCGTGCCGTCGTCCTCCGCCTTCGCGTCGAGCATGGACTCGTCCACCGCATCGACGAGCTCGGGAGTGAAGGTGTCCATCATTCCGGAGTCCTCGATCTGTTTCGCACAGACCTTGAGCGCGGCCCCGTCGATCGGCTTCTTCGTGCTCGGGTCCATGGCGAAGCCGCAGGCCTTCTTCGCGTCCTTGTCCGCGAGAGCATTCATGAAATCGATGTACCGGGACTTGGCCGCCTTGAGGTCCGCGTCCGTGACGTCGTCCTTCGAGCCCGAGTCATCGGACTTCTCGTCCGAGGAGCTGTCGTCCGACGTGCTGTCGTCCGCCGCCGACGAGTCGTCGGAGGCGGCGTCATCGCTCGAGGAGTCGTCGGCCTCGTCCGAGCTGGTGTCGTCGGCGGCCGACGAGTCGTCGCTGCTGCTGTCGGAGTCCGTGGACTCCCCGGCCTTCACCTTGCCGCCGTCGTCACCGGACGCGTCGTCGGAGCTGCTGCCGCCGCACGCGGCGAGCGAGAGCGCCAGCGCGAGCGAGCCGGTCCCCACGGCGAGGCCCTTGGCGATTCCGCGGATCCTGGTCTTCATCGTTCTACCCCTCGTGATTCGGTGAGTGCCGGCCACGGTCGTGACCGCCGAGTGCCTGAATACTTGCATGGACCCTGGGAGCCCGCCATGGGGAGAACTGCTCATGGGACGGGACAGCGCACGCGTCGATGCCGCACACCCATGCCACCGCCGCCCGCCGAGGCGCCCCGCGGCGGCTAGGCTGGGACGGCCCTGCCGCCGCCGGCAGGCTCCGCATCCGTCGCCGCCCCGTGGAGGATCCCCGTGAACACGTCTGCCGTCCCGATGCCCTCCGAGCGGTCCCACCGCCCCGCGAAGGTGCGCCTGCGCCATCTGCAGGAGGCGAAGGAGGCAGGACGCACGTTCTCGATGCTCACCTCGTACGACGCGCTCAGCGCGCAGGTCTTCGAGGAAGCGGGGATCGACGTGCTGCTGGTGGGCGACTCCGCGGGCACCACCGTGCTGGGCTACGACTCGACGGTGCACACCACCCACCAGGACATGCTGACCTTCACCGGCGCCGTCTCCCGTGCGGTGCGTCGCCCCCTGGTGGTCGCGGACCTCGCCTTCGGCACCTACCAGGTCGACGCCGCCGAGGCCGTGCGCCACGGCGTCGAGCTCCTGCGCGCGGGCGCCGAGGCCGTGAAGCTCGAGGGCGGCGCCGCGCGGGCCGACACCGTGCGGGCGCTGGTCGACGCCGGGATCCCGGTCATGGGCCACCTGGGCTTCACGCCCCAGTCGGTCAACGCGCTCTCCGGGCACCGCGTGCAGGGTCGCGACCACGCCGCCGCGGACAGCCTCGCCGAGGACGCCCAGGCCCTGCAGGAGGCGGGCGCCTTCGCGATCGTCCTCGAGCTCGTCCCGAGCGAGGTCGCCGGACGCATCACCGAGTTCCTCGAGATCCCCACGATCGGGATCGGCGCGGGACCGGACTGCGACGGGCAGGTGCTCGTGTGGCAGGACATGGCGGGTCTGTCCGGCTTCGAGGGCCGCTTCGTGCGGCGCTTCGCCGATCTGCGGGGCGAGCTGCTGCGCGCGGCGAGCGACTACCGCACCGCCGTGGAGAGCCGGGAGTACCCCACGGCCGAGCACTCCTTCGAGTGATGTCCTCGCTCGAGTGACGGCCGCGGGGAGGTCTCACTCCTCGTCCCAGTCCTCGTCCTCGCCCTCCCAGGCCTCGTTCCGCTGGGCGGCGGTCCTCAGCGCGGACGCCGCCTTCTCGCGGGTCGGGTAGGGACCCATGAGCTCGCTGCCCGAGGACTGCTTGCCCTCCTCGACCTCGCCGGTGTCCATGTTGTAGTAGAACTCGCTCTGGCTCATCGACTGCTCCTGACTGTGCGGTGAGAGACTGCCCCCATGACTGTAGAGCAGCGATGGATCCGTCCGGAGGGCCGCGAGGCCCTGGTCCCCGGGAGGGTGGGCTCCTCGCGGGCGGTGCCGGCCTCGATCGAGCGACCGGAGTACGTGGGCAAGGACGAGGCGGTCTCCGATTCCGGCCCCCACGTGCAGAGCCAGGACATCATCGACCGTATGCGCGAGCCCTCCCGGATCGCCGCTCTCGCGCTGCAGGCCGCGGGCGAGGCCGCCGTCCCCGGCGCCACGACCGACGACATCGACGCCGTCGTCCATGACGTCATGGTCTCCCACGGCGCCTACCCGTCGACGCTCGGCTACCTGGGCTTCCCGAAGTCCTGCTGCACGAGCCTGAACGAGGTCGTCTGCCACGGCATCCCCGACTCGACCGTCATGCAGTCCGGCGACATCCTCAACGTCGACGTCACCGCCTTCAAGAACGGCGTGCACGGCGACACCAACGCCACCTTCCTCGTCGGCGACGTCGACCCGCGCGTCGCCGAGCTCGTCGAGCGCAGCGAGGAGGCGATGATGCGCGGGATCCGCGCCGGCCGCGCCGGGAGGCAGGTCAACGTGATCGGCCGCGTCATCGAGAAGTACGTGGGCCGCTTCGGCTACGAGTCCGTGCACGATTTCACGGGCCACGGGGTCGCCGAGGGCTTCCACAACGGCCTGGTGATCCCCCACTACGACTCCGCGCCGATGTTCGACGACGTGATCGAGCAGCGCATGACCTTCACGGTCGAGCCGATGGTCACCCTCGGCTCCCAGGACTGGGAGCAGTGGGACGACGGCTGGACGGTGGTCACGAAGGACCGCTCCTTCACCGCTCAGTTCGAGCACACGCTCGTGATCACGGACGACGGCTACGAACTGCTGACCGTCGTCTGACCATCCCGCGGCGCGGCCCGCCGTCGACCGCGCGGACATGTCCTGCACGCGGGCGATGTCCGGTTGATCCCGTCCGCTCTGTCACACTGTCACCAGCTCGCGGGCACCGGCCCGGACGGAGCGCCATCGGAGGGCCCGCGCTGCTCGGTTCGCGGCCCGTGCGAGGAGAGACCATGAGCAAGGAAGCATTCGGCATCGACATCGGCGGCAGCGGCATCAAGGGCGCCCCGGTGAACCTCAAGAAGGGCAGGCTCGCCGACGACCGGCTGCGCATCCCCACCCCGCAGCCCTCGGTGCCCGACGCGGTCGCCGACACCGTCGCCCAGCTCATCGGCTCCTTCGACATCGACGAGGACATGCCGGTGGGCGTCACCTTCCCCGCGGTCATCCAGCACGGCGTCGCCAAGACCGCGGCGAACGTCGACGACTCCTGGATCGGGACCGACGTGGACGCGCTGCTGACCGAGCGCACCGGCCACGACGTGTTCGTGGTCAACGACGCCGACGCCGCCGGGATCGCCGAGATGGAGTTCGGGGCGGGCGCCGGGCAGAAGGGCGTCGTGCTGATCACCACGCTCGGCACGGGCGTGGGCAGCGCGCTGTTCAACGACGGCGAGCTCGTGCCGAACACCGAGCTGGGCCACATCCTGTACAAGGGCGAGAGCTACGAGAAGTACATGGCCGACTCGGCGCGCGAGCGCAGCCACCTGAGCTGGGCGGAGTGGGCCGAGCGTCTGCAGGGCTACTACGAGCTGCTCGAGTTCCTGTTCACGCCCGATCTGATCATCGTCGGCGGCGGGGTCTCGAAGAAGCACGAGAAGTTCCTGCCGCTCCTGGACCTGAAGGCCCCGATCGTCCCCGCGGGGCTGCGCAACGAGGCCGGCATCATCGGCGCGGCCGTGCTCGCCCGCAAGGAGCGCAAGAAGCTCAAGAAGGACAAGAAGGACAAGAAGAAGGGCTGACCTGCATGACCGAGGACAGCAGGCGCACGGGGTATCCGTGCGGTGGGGCGCCGGGGCGGACCAGCCGGCCTGTAAGCCGGGTTCTGTGATCGGCAGTCATCCCTCTCGGATCGCCGTTGCCGACGACCTCCAGCGGCCTACCCGGGGACTCGGTCCGGCGACCTGCGAGCGTCCCCTGTCTGGCCTTGCTCCCGGTGGGGTTTACCGTGCCGGCCCTGTCACCAGGACCGCGGTGGTCTCTTGCACCACCCTTTCACCCTTACCGGCCCGCAGCACGAGGCTGCGGGCAGGCGGTCTGCTCTCTGTGGCACTGTCCCGCGGATCGCTCCGGGTGGGTGTTGCCCACCACCGTGCCGGAAGGAGCCCGGACTTTCCTCGGCTCCGCGGCGCATCCCGGAGGATGCGCACGAAGACGCGACTGCCCGGCCGACTGGTCCGCCCACGATCCTAATCCCCCGCGGGGGCTGCCCCGCACCACGGGATCCGTCTCGTCCTCACCCTCACTCCCACCATCGCCATCACCATCACCGCAACAACCCTCGGAAGGACCGCCTGGTGCTCATCCTGCTGCCGCCGTCGGAGACCAAGACCCGACCGGAAGCATCCGCCCCTCCCCTGGCTCTCGACGAACTGGCGCACACCCCGCTGCAGGTCCCCCGCGAGCGCATGCTGCGCGCCGCGCGCGCGACCGCACGGGGCCGCACTGCCGCGGAGGACCTCGGCGTCCCCGCGAGCGCCCCGGAGCTCGTCGAGCGCATGGCCTCGATCGACGAGGAGCCCGCGGCCGCACCGCTCTCCGTCTACTCCGGGGTGCTCTTCGACCAGCTCGGTGATGCCCGTCCCGGCCCTGACCGCCGTGTGCTCGTGCAGAGCGCCCTGCTGGGACTCGTCGACGCCGGCATCGATCGGATCCCGGCCTACCGGCTCTCCGCCGGCTCCCGCGTGCACCGGCTCGGGAAGGCGGCCTCCTGGTGGCGCGTCCATCTCTCGCCGCTCGTGCCCGGGATCCTCGAGGAGGTCGCGGCCTCGCCCTCGCCCTTCGTGCTGGACTGCCGGTCCGGCTCCTATCGCACGATGATGCCGGTGAAGGCCCGCGCGGGGGTGCGCGTCCTCGAGGTCGCGCCCGTGAAGGAGGTGGGCGGGAAGCGCACCGTGATCTCGCATGACGCCAAGCGCTTCCGCGGCCTGCTGACCCGTGCCCTGCTCGAGGATCCGCGTCCCCTGCCCGACGAGGCGACGCTCATCGCCTTCCTCGAGGAGGTCTTCGCGGGACAGCTCGGGATCGAGATCGAAGGCAGTCGTCTGGTGCTCGTGGACCGCTCGGAGTAGCGACGGGGACGGCGCAGCTGCTCTAGCCCTGCGCGCGATCCGGTCGGCCCGGCCGGGATGCATCGGACGGGCCCGTCAGCGCCGCTCGGTGTCCCCATCGAGGAGTGCGCGCACGGCATCGGCGGTCTCCTCGAGGCCGCCGCGCGCGTCGACGCTCTGCATGTCCGGTCGGGCGCTGCGCATCGCGTCGAGGGACGCGAGCAGACGCTCGGCATCGTCCGGGCCGACGAGACGGGCGTTGACCGCCTCCTCGGGCGTCTCGGGCTCGGCGACGCGGGCGGCCAGGCGCGCGGCGAGCGTCCGCTCGTCGACCTCCAGGAGGAACTCCCGGAACTCGGCGCCCGCGCGGGCGGCCGCCGCGTCGAGCTGCTCGGGGAACGCGGTGCGGGCGAGGTACTGGCCGAGGACCACGTCCTCCCCCGCCTCGAGCTGGACGTCGATGAGGGCGAGCGCGAGCTCCCGGGCGCGCAGCCCGGAGACCGCAGCGTCCTCCTCCCAGCCGCCGAGCGAGTGCTTGAGCTGGTCGACGTCCAGGGCGAGGGTCAGCGGACGGTCCTCGGCGAGCAGCCTCGCGAGCGTCGACTTGCCGACGCCGGGCGCACCGTTGAGCAGGATGAGGCGGGGCCGGCGACCGGGCGCGGTGGGAGGCATGGTCTCAGTGTGCGCGGCCGCTGGGTGCGCCGGGGGCGGCGGGGTCGACGCGGCCTGTCCAGGGATCGGTGGACAGATCGGAGACGCCCACGGCGATCCCCGGCAGTGCGGCGGTCAGCAGGTCGCGGGCGAGCGGCAGCCAGAGTGCCTCGCTCGCCGCATGCGCGACATCGATGAGAGCGGGCACCGCCCGCTCGTCGGCGGCGGACTCGAGGTGCTCGAGCGCCGGGTGATGGCGCAGGTCCGAGGTGATGAAGACGTCCGCGGCGCTCGCGGCCGCCACCTCCAGCAGGGAGTCGCCGGCGCCAGGGCAGACGGCCACGCGCCGCACGGGGCGCTCCGGGTCGCCGGTGAAGCGCACCCCCTGTGCGGTCGCGGGGACCAGAGCGGCGATGCGCTCGGCGAGGGAGCCGACGGTGAGCGCCCCCTCGGTGACCTCGTCCGCCGGCGAGCCGACGACGCCGAGGCCGATGAGCTCCGAGCCGTGCGCCGCCTGCGCGGTCTCGCCGTCCGTCGGCCCCGCGGCGAGGGGCCGCACGTCCTCGAGACCGAGCGCGCGGATCCAGGCGCCGACGGTGCCGAGGCTCGAGCGGTCCACGTTCGTATGGCCGCACCACAGGGACATCCCGGCGCGGACGAGTTCGGTGACGACCGCCCCCTTGCCGGTGTCGGCCGGCAGGAAGGACGCACCGCGCAGCAGCAGCGGGTGATGGGTCACCAGCAGCTGCGCACCCGCCGCGCGCGCCTCGCGCACGACGGCGAGGGTCGGGTCGACGGCCAGGTGCACGCGGTCCACGGAGGGGCCGGATTCCCGGCGGTCGCCGATCACGAGCCCGGGCCGGTCCCAGTCCTCCGCCCAGTGCAGGGGATACGCGCCCTCGAGGACCTCGAGCACCTCGGCGAGCGGGCGGCCGGAGGCGCCGCCGTTCATGCGGTGGCCCCCTCGACGGGCCCTCCGGCCTCGATGACCGCGGCGTGCAGCGCCTTCCAGGACATGAGCACGCACTTCACGCGGTTGGGGAACTTGGAGGCCCCCACCAGGGCGACCGCATCGCCCAGCAGGTCCTCGTCCCCCTCCTCGCGGCCGCGGGCGTGCATCACGGCGTCCATGTGCGCGGAGACCGGCTCGATCTCCCGCAGGGTCCGGCCGATCACGAGGTCGCTCATCGTCGAGGCCGAGGCGCGGCTCATCGCGCACCCGGTCGCGTCGTACGAGACGTCCTCGATGCGCGGGTCCTCGGGGTCGCCCGCGAGGTGCACCCGCAGGGTGATCTCGTCCCCGCAGGTGGGGTTCACGTGGTGCACCTCGGCCTCGTACGGCTCGCGCAGGCCCGCGTGCAGGGGGCGCTTGTCGTGCTCGAAGACGATGTCGGTGTACAGGGAGGTGAGATCCATGGGAGCTCCTCTCACTCGAAGCGGGCGAAGAAGTCGATGACGGCGCCCATGCCCTCGACGAGCGCGTCGACCTCCGCGGGCGTCGTGTACACGGAGAAGGTCGCGCGGGTGGTCCCGGCGAGCCCGTACCTGCGGTGCAGGGGCCAGGCGCAGTGGTGGCCGACGCGCACCTCGACGCCGCGGGCGTCGAGCACCTGGCCGACGTCGTGGGGGTGGCGGCCCGCGAGGTCGAAGGAGACGGCTCCGGCGCGCTCGGCGTCGAGCGCCGGTCCGATGATGCGCACGCCGGGCAGCTGCGCGAGTCCCTCGATCGCGCGGCGGGTGAGATCCCGCTCGTGCGCGGCGACGTTCTCCATGCCGAGCGCCTCGAGGTAGTCGCATGCTGCGGCGAGCCCGACGGCCTGGCTGATCGGCGGGGTGCCGGCCTCGAAGCGGGCGGGCGGCTCGGCGAAGGTGGTGCGCTCCATCGTGACGGTCTCGATCATCGAGCCTCCCGTGAGGACCGGGGGCAGCTCCTCGAGCAGGCCGCCGGCGCCCCAGAGCACGCCGATCCCCGTGGGGCCCAGCATCTTGTGCCCGGAGAACGCCGCCGCATCCACGCCCAGTGCGGGGAGGTCGATCGGCATGTGCGGCACGGACTGGCAGGCGTCGAGCACCACGAGCGCGCCGACGGCGTGGGCCTTCGCCGCGAGCTCGGCGATCGGGTTCAGCGTCCCCAGCACGTTCGACTGGTGGGTCAGTGCCAGCACCTTCGTGCGCTCGGTGAGCAGCGATTCGAGCCCGGACAGGTCCAGGCGGAAGTCCTCGCCCAGGGGGATCCAGCGCAGGGTGGCGCCCGTGCGGCGGGCGAGCTCCTGCCAGGGGACGAGGTTCGCGTGGTGCTCCATCTCGGTCACGAGGATCTCGTCGCCCTCGCGCACGCGCAGATTCTCGGGGGCGGTGGGGTCGCCGAGCGCGAGGGCGAGCACGTTCAGCGCCTCGGTCGCGTTCTTCGTGAAGGCGATCTGCTCGGGACGGGCCACGCCGACGAACGCGGCGATCCGGTCGCGGGCGCCCTCGTAGGCGTCGGTCGCGGCCTCGGCGAGGCGGTGCGCGCCGCGTTTGACGGCGGCGTTGTCGCGGGTGAGGAAGTCGACCTCGGCGTCGATGACCTGCCGGGGGCGCTGGGAGGTCGCTCCCGAGTCGAGGTAGACGAGCGGGGTCGTCCCGTCGAGCATCCGGTCGAGGATCGGGAAGTCCCCGCGGATCGCGGCGACGTCGAGCGGTGCAACAGCGGTGGGCGCCTGGGGCGCGGGCATACGGAGCCTTCCGACGCGAAAGGAGCAGCGGGGGACGACCCCTCGGAAGGAGCACGCGCGCGGCCCGCTGCCTGGCCCTTCAGTATAGGAACGAGGGGTGCGTCGCGGCAGGGGCGAGCCGTGAGAGGGTGTGGCCGTGCCCACGTTCATGTACCTGGTCTTCGGCGTCGTCATCCTCGGCGCGCTCGTCGCGGCGATCATCCGCATGGTCCAGCGCCTGCGGTCCGACGCCGCCACGCCGCAGCAGCCCCGCACCCCGGCCGAGAAGCAGCACGACGCCCGCACGGCCGTGATCTGGGTCGTGGTCCTCGTGGTGCTGATCGCCGTGCTGCTCGCGGCCTACGCCCTCACGCGCCTGCCCAGCTGACCCGTCGATGGACGAGCTGCCCGAGGGCGACGAGCTCGTGGCGCGGCTGCGCGCGGCCGGGAGCGTCTTCGCCGAGGAGGAGGCCGCTCTCCTGCGCGCGCACGCGCGCGAGGCTGACCATCTCGAGGAGTCCGCGTCCCGGCGGATCGCCGGCGAGATGCTCGAGCACGTGCTCGGAGAGGTCGACTTCTGCGGGCTGCGGCTGCGCGTGGCCCCGGGATGCTTCGTCCCGCGCCGACGCACCCGCCTGCTCGCGCGCCTGGCCGTGGCCGCGGCCTGCTCGTCCGCACGCCGGTCGGGTCGCACCCCCGTGCTGCTCGAGCTGTGCGCGGGGATCGCGCCGATCGCGAGCCTGAGCGCCGCGCGCGTGCCCGGGATCCAGGTGCATGCCGCCGACGTCGACCCGCTCCCGCTCGAGTGCGCCCGGGCGAACCTCCCCCCGGGGTCACAGCTCCACGTCGGGGATCTCTTCGGGGCGCTGCCCGACGCACTGCGCGGCTCGATCGACGTGATCGCGGCCGTCCCTCCCTATGTCCCGGACGATGCGCTCGCGCTGCTGCCCCGCGAGGCACGCGAGCACGAGCCGCGGCGGGCGCTGCGCGGCGGGGCCGACGGACTGGACGTGGCCCGCAGGATCCTCGCGCAGGGACCGGACTGGCTCGCACCGGGAGGACGGATCCTGCTCGAGATGCACGTGGACCAGGCGCGGACGCTGGTGCAGGAGCAGGCGGAGGCCGAGTCGACCGCGTCAACCGAGACGACAGAGACGACAGAGACGACCGAGAAGGCGGAGACCGGCAGGCCGACCGCGTCGGTCCTGCGGGTGCATCCCGGGGCCGACGGACGCACCGCGGTGTGCGAGGTCACCCCGTCACCTGCGTGAACACGCCCTCAGAGGGAATAGGCGTGTACTTCCGGGCGTTATGAGGGATCGTGGTGGCGCAGCGCCGCCCGATGGACCGTTCCCACGGGGCCGTCACGCAGCGAGCCGTCCGCGGCGCGCGAGCGGGACCGGCATGAGGCGCTGCGGCAACGGGCAGATGTGCGAGCTCCGCCTCTCGTGGAGGAGACCACGGAGCACACGCACCGCCCAGACGTGCAGCTGACGCGCAGATCGCGTCGCGCACCCGCCACCCGCCGCCGGGCACCCCCGGCGGCTCACCGAACCTCGCGTCGGCCCAGCCGACGCCGTCATGCGTCGGCCCTGCCGGCGCCGAAGGAGAACACATGCACACCACGACCACCATGCGCCGAATGCCCCGCAGCGCCCAGCGTCCCGTCGTCCTGCGCGACCAGAGCGCGGGCCTGCGCTACCTGAGCCTCTCGGACCGGCACACCGACCTCTCCACCACGTGGAAGGACGGCAAGGTCTACCCCGTCATCGAGGTGGACCTCTCCTCCGAGCACCGCCCGGAGCCCCAGCCCGAGCTGGTCTGAGCGATCACGCAATGAGCGTCCACGCACGAAGGCCCCCGACCCGCGCATCAGCGCGGCTCGGGGGCCTTCTCTGTGTGGGTCAAGAGGGACTCGAACCCCCGACATCCACGGTGTAAACGTGGCGCTCTGACCAGCTGAGCTATTGACCCGGGAACGGACCCGTGGGCCCGTCGGTGCGGACACGGGAACCGTCGGCGCGGACGCGGGAGCCGTCGGAACGGCCCCGGACGCCCGTCGGCCGTTCAGGCCTGGCGGCTCGCGAGCCGCGTGCCCGACCACTCAGGGGCGAGGTTCTGGTTGCCCATGGTGCGCAGGCCCGAGGTGCTCGCCGCCTCCTCGATCTCCGCGGGCAGCACGTGGCCGTCGCGGCCGGCCTTCGGGGTGATCACCCAGATCGGTCCGCCCGGGGACAGCATCCCGAGGCAGTCCACGAGGGCATCGGTGAGATCGCCGTCGCCCTCGCGCCACCACAGCACGACCGCGTCGACCATCTCCTGGCTGTCCTCGTCCTCGAGGTCCGCGTCGATGAGGTCCTCGATCGCATCACGCAGCTCGAGGTCGACGTCGTCGTCGTAGCCGAACTCCTGGACCACCTGGCCCTTGCTCAGCCCGAGGCCCTCTGCGGTGGGACCGGACGCGGTGGCGTCTGCCGACGGTGACAACGAAATGCTCCTTCTCAGCTGGGGACAACGATGGGAGGAGGACATGGGCCCCCTCCTGCTCGCGCCGAGTCTATGCCAGGACATCGCGCCGGTCACATCGTCGGCGCCGATCGTGGCCGATCGGAGGTGATCTGCGCGTATCTCGGACGATCCGGACCGCTCCCCGACCGCCGCCCCGACCATGTCCCTGCCCCGTGCACGACGTGAGCGAGTCATCACCCACACCCGTCCCGCCGGGGCCTTCCGGTCCGCACCCCGCGGGTACGCTGTCGGAAGACGAGGTCCGGGGTATGGTCCCCGATTCGCGAATCGCATCGGCGCGACCCCCGGATCCACGCCCTGCTTCGGAAGAGAGAAGGACAGCGTGACCACGAACGACACCCCGCGTCCCATCGGCATCAACCTCCCCGCGCACGCGGAGGACCCGGATCCCGAGGAGACCAGGGAGTGGCTCGACTCGGTCGACGAGCTCATCGAGCATCGCGGCGACGACCGGGCGACCGACGTCCTCCAGCACGTGATCCAGCACGCGCGCCAGGCCGATCTCCACCTCCCCGACTCGCTGATGACGGACTACGTCAACACGATCGAGGTCGAGGACCAGCCGGAGTACCCCGGTGATCTCGCGCTCGAGAAGGAGATCCGCAACATCATCCGCTGGAACGCGGCGATGATCGTGCACCGCGCGCAGCGTCCGGGCGTGGGCGTCGGCGGGCACCTCTCCTCCTACGCGTCGATCGCCTCGATGTACGAGGTCGGCTTCAACCACTTCTTCCGCGGCCGCAAGCACGAGGGCGGCGGCGACCACGTCTTCTTCCAGGGCCACGCCTCCCCCGGCATCTACGCCCGCGCCTACCTCGAGGGCCGCCTGACCGAGGAGCAGCTCGACGGCTTCCGCCAGGAGAAGTCCAGCTCCACGGGCATGCCGTCCTACCCGCACCCGCGCGCGATGCCGGACTTCTGGGAGTTCCCCACCGTGTCCATGGGCATCGGCCCGGTCAACGCGATCGAGCAGGCCTCCTTCGACCGGTACCTCCAGAACCGCGGTCTCAAGGACACCTCCCAGCAGCACACCTGGGCGTTCCTCGGCGACGGCGAGATGGACGAGGTCGAGTCCCGCGGCGCGCTGCACATCGCCGCCAAGGAGCACCTGGACAACCTCACCTTCGTGGTCAACTGCAACCTGCAGCGCCTGGACGGGCCGGTGCGCGGCAACGGCAAGATCATCCAGGAGCTCGAGGCCCAGTTCCGCGGCGCCGGCTGGAACGTCATCAAGGTCGTGTGGGGCTCGGGCTGGGACCCGCTGTTCTCCGCCGACGACGACGGCGCGCTCGTGGACCTCATGAACGCGACGCCCGACGGCGACTTCCAGACCTACCGCGCCGAGAACGGCGGGTTCATCCGCGACAACTTCTTCGGCCGCGATCCGCGCACGAAGGCGCTCGTGGAGTCCATGAGCGACGACGACATCTGGTGGAAGCTCAACCGCGGCGGCCACGACCCGGAGAAGATCTTCGCCGCGTTCCAGGAGGCGCTGGAGCACAAGGGCCAGCCCACCGTGATCCTCGCGCAGACCATCAAGGGCTACCGCCTGGGCAAGAGCTTCGCGGGCCGCAACGCGACCCACCAGATGAAGAAGTTCACCCTCGAGGACCTCAAGGCGCTCCGCGACACCCTGCAGATCCCGATCGACGACGAGCAGCTCGAGTCGGGCAGCGTCTACGACGCCCCCTTCTACATGCCGCCGGCGGACTCCCCCGCCATGCGCTACCTCGAGAAGCGCCGCGACATCCTGGGCGGCGGCGTCCCCGAGCGCAACAACGTCCACAAGGCCATGGACCTCCCGGGAGACAAGGCCTACGAGGTCGTCAAGCGCGGCTCCGGCAAGCAGGAGATCGCCACCACGATGGCGCTCGTCCGGCTGCTCAAGGACCTCATGCGGGACAAGGAGACCGGCAAGCGCTGGGTCCCGATCATCCCCGACGAGGCCCGCACCTTCGGCATGGACTCGCTGTTCCCGACGGCGAAGATCTACAACCCCGACGGCCAGAACTACATCTCCGTGGACCGCGACCTGCTGCTCGCGTACAAGGAGTCGGCCCAGGGCCAGATCAAGCACATGGGCATCAACGAGATCAGCTCGACCTCGGCCTTCACGGCCGCGGGCACCTCGTACTCCACGCACGATCTGCCGATGATCCCGTTCTACATCTTCTACTCGATGTTCGGGTTCCAGCGCACCGGCGACTTCTTCTGGGCCGCGGGCGACCAGATGGCCAAGGGCTTCGTGATCGGCGCGACCGCCGGCAAGACGACGCTCGCCGGTGAGGGCCTGCAGCACATGGACGGCCACTCGCCGATCCTCGCCTACACGAACCCCGGCACCGTCATCTACGACCCGGCCTACGGGTACGAGATCGGGCACATCATCCGCGACGGCCTGAAGCGCATGTACGGCGAGGACGACCGCCTGCAGGAGGTCTTCTACTACATCACCGTCTACAACGAGCCGATCGTGCAGCCGGCGGAGCCCGAGGGGCTCGACGTCGACGGCCTGCTCAAGGGCATGTACGAGCTCGAGCCGGCGGCCGAGGGCGACGGCCCGACGGTCCAGCTGCTCGCCTCCGGCGTCGGCGTGCCGTGGGCCCGCCACGCCCGCGAGATCCTCGCCGAGGACTGGGGCGTGCGCGCCGCGGTCTGGTCGGTGACCTCGTGGACGGAGATGCGCAAGGACGCGATCGAGGCGGAGGACCACAACTTCCTCCACCCCGAGGAGGAGCCCCAGGTCCCGTGGATCTCGCAGCGCCTGCAGGACACGGAGGGCCCCTTCGTCGCCACGAGCGACTACGACTACCTCGTGCCCGACATGATCCGCGAGTGGATCCCGGGCCGCTACGGCGTGCTCGGGGCCGACGGCTTCGGCTTCTCCGACACCCGCCCGGCCGCCCGCCGCTTCCTGAAGATCGACGCGCACTCGATGGTCGTCAAGGCCCTCCAGCTGCTCGCCAAGGACGGCAAGGTCGACCCGGCGGTCGTGTCCCAGGCCATCGCCAAGTACGACCTGCTGAACACCAACGCGGGCGAGTCCGGCTCGTTCGGGGGCGAGTCCTGATCTCCGCCGCCGACACCGTGTCCGACACCCTGTCCGACGCCGTCGCAGCGACCCGGGCGGAGGATGCCGCCCCGGTCGGCGACGATGCCGGGTCCGCGTCGACGCGGACGGTCCTCACCGGGATCGTCCGCGTCGACCGGACCTCGCTCGACTCCCCCGCCCAGCAGATCTACCAGTGCATCGCGCGCGCCATCCAGGACGGCAGGCTCGTCCCCGGCACGCGCCTGCCCACCGTGCGGGCCCTCGCGGCCGATGTCGAGGTCGCGGTCAACACGGTCGCCAAGGCCTTCCGCCGCCTCGGCGAGGCGGGGCTCGTGATCACCCGAGGTCGTGCCGGCACCGTCGTCGCGCCGCTGGACACCGCCGGCTCCCGCGCCGAGCGGGCCGCCCGCGAGTACGCGGCGGCGGTCTCCGAGCTCGGCTACGACGCCGAGGCCGCCGCGAAGCTCCTCGCCGCCGTCTTCGCCGAGACCGCGTCCGCCGTCGGCCGCGAGTAGTCGCACCGGGCGCTGCCCGCCCGCACCGCCCGCCGCATCCCGCACGTCCCGCGCATCCACCGTCCCCCATCAGCACCCCGGAGGTCCTCCCGTGCTCGCCATCGTCTGCCCCGGCCAGGGCGCCCAGAAACCCGGATTCCTCAGCCCGTGGCTCGAGCTGCCCGGCGCCCGCGAGGCGCTCGGCGCCCTCAGCGAGGCCGGCGAGGTCGACCTCGAGACCCACGGCACCGTCTCCGACGCCGACACCATCCGGGACACCGCGATCGCCCAGCCGCTGCTGGTCGCCGCCGGGATCCTCGCCGCGGACGCCCTCGCGGCGCAGCCCACCGACGAGTCCGCCGCGGGCGCCGTCGCACCGGGAGCCTTCGCCGCGGCGACGCCCGCCGACCTCCTGGCCGGCCACAGCGTCGGCGAGGTGACCGCGAGCGCCCTGGCGGGCGTGCTGTCCCAGGCCGACGCCATGCGCCTGGTCGCCGTGCGCTCTCGCGCCATGGCGACCGCGGCCGCCGCGGAGGAGACGTCGATGGCGGCCGTCGTCGGCGGCGTGCGCGAGGAGGTCCTGGCCGCGATCGAGGCCGCAGGCCTCACCCCCGCCAACATCAACTCGGCGGCCCAGGTCGTCGCCGCGGGCAGCGCCGCGGGCGTGGCCGCCCTCGGCGAGAACCCGCCGGCCCGCGCGCGGGTGATCCCGCTGCAGGTCGCAGGCGCCTTCCACACCCCGTACATGGCGGGCGCGCGCGAAGAGCTCGCCGCCTTCGCCCCGCAGCTCTCCCCCGCGGCCCCGTCAGTGCCGCTCGTGAGCAACGCCGGCGGCGAGAGCATCACCGACGGCGCCCGCTACCTCGAGCTCATCGTCCAGCAGGTCGCCTCCCCCGTGGACTGGCAGGCCTGCATGGCCACCTTCGCCGCCCGCGGCGTCACCGGCATCCTCGAGGTCAACCCCGCCGGCACCCTCACAGGACTCGCCAAGCGCGAGCTCAAGGGCGTGGGCCTGCAGAACCTCAACTCCCCCGAGGACCTCGAGGCCGCGCGCGCGTTCGTCGTCGAGCACGCGGGCGCCGCGTCCGACGGCGCGGAGCGCTGACGTGACGATCTCCCTGCGCCCGCATCCCCCCGTCGCGGGCTCGAAGGTGCTCGCCTACGGCGCCACCCGCGGCGACCGCACGGTGCCCAACGAGGAGCTCGTCGGCCCCATCGACTCCTCCGACGAGTGGATCCGCCAGCGCACGGGCATCGTCACCCGTCGCCGCGCGAGCGCGGAGGTCGGCGTCGCCGATCTCGCCGAGCAGGCCGGTCGCGAGGCGATCGAGGCCAGCGGCGTGGACGCCTCGCAGATCGACGCGATCATCGTCTCCACCATCAGCTTCCCCTATGCGACGCCGTCGCTCGCGACGCTGCTCGGGGCGAAGCTCGGCGCCCCGCACGCGATCGCCTACGACATCTCCGCCGCCTGCGCCGGCTTCTGCTACGGCATCGGTCAGGCGGATGCGCTCATCCGCTCCGGCAGCGCCCGCCACGTGCTCGTGATCGGCGCCGAGAAGCTCTCCGACTTCGTGGATCCCGCCGACCGCTCGATCTCGTTCCTGCTCGGCGACGGGGCCGGCGCGGCCGTGCTCGGCGCCTCGGACGTCCCCCTCGTCGGCCCCACCGTGTGGGGCAGCGACGGCGAGAACTGGAGCACGATCCGGATGACCGGCTCGCTCACGGACTTCCGCGACGGGAAGACCCCGTGGCCGACGATGGAGCAGGACGGCCGGACCGTCTTCCGCTGGGCCGTGTGGCACACCGCCGAGCGGATCCGCCAGATGCTCTCCGAGGCGGGACTCACCGTCGACGACGTCGACGTGTTCGTCCCCCATCAGGCGAACATGCGGATCATCGACGAGCTCGCCAAGCAGCTCAAGCTGCCCGAGAGCGTCGTCGTCGGACGCGACATCGCCGAGACCGGCAACACCTCGGCCGCCTCCATCCCCCTGGCGACGCACCGGCTGATCCAGGAGGGCGCGGCGCGCAGCGGCGACGTCCTCGTGCAGTTCGGCTTCGGCGCCGGCCTCGCCTTCGCCGGCCAGGTGCTCGTCCTGCCCTGACCCCGTCTCCCCGGGTCCGCGCGCGCAGGTGATCAAGGCCCTGCGCGTCGCGTCACGCAGGTGCGCATGCGCCGACGCCGTCCCGGGTAGTCTTTCCCTGCCAGCAGTACCCAGACCGAAGGAGAACCCCATGGCTCACACCGAAGACGAGATCCTCGCGGGCCTCGCTGAGATCGTCAACGAGGAGACCGGTGTCGAGACCTCGGACGTCCAGCCCGAGAAGTCGTTCACGGACGACCTCGACATCGACTCGATCTCGATGATGACCATCGTGGTGAACGCCGAGGAGAAGTTCGAGGTGCGCATCCCCGACGAGGAGGTCAAGAACCTCGTCACCGTCGGCGACGCCGTGAAGTACATCGCCGGCGCCCAGGCCTGACCCACCTCGGACGCCCGGAGCGGATGCTCCGGGCGTCCCTCGTCATCCCCACCTTCCCGGAGGACATCCCGCATGTCAGCTGATCGCACCCGCGTCGCCATCACCGGTCTGGGCACCGTCAACCCGCTGGGCGGGGACGTCGCCTCGACCTGGGAGGCCGCACTCGCGGGCACCTCGACGGCGCACACCCTCGACAACGACTGGAAAGAGCGCTACGGCCTCTCCGTCGACTTCGCCTGCACGGTCGCGATCGACCCCCTCACGGTCCTCTCGCGCCCCGAGGCCAAGAAGCTCGACCCCTCCGGGCAGTACGCCATGATCGCGGCCCGCGAGGCATGGGCCGACGCGGGCACGCCCGACGTCGACCCCTACCGCCTCGGCGTGGTCGTCGGCACGGGCATCGGGGGGGTCTGGACGATCCTCGACCAGTGGGACGTCGTCAAGGAGCGCGGCGCCCGCCGCGTGAACCCCTTCACCGTCCCGATGCTCATGGCGAACTCCTCGAGCGCGCACATCGAGATGGACCTGGGCGCCCGCGCCGGCGCCCACACGCCCGTCTCCGCCTGCGCCTCGGGCTCCGAGGCCGTCGCACAGGCCTTCGACATGATCCGCTCCGGCCGTGCCGACGTGGTCGTCTGCGGCGGCACCGAGGCGTGCGTGCACCCGCTGCCCCTCGCCGGCTTCGCGAACATCCGCGCGCTGTCCACACGGACCGACGACCCCGAGCACGCCTCGCGGCCCTACGACGTGGACCGCGACGGCTTCGTCCTCGGCGAGGGCGCCGCAATCCTGGTCCTCGAGTCCGAGGAGCACGCGAAGGCGCGCGGTGCGAAGGTCCACGCGTACGTGGCCGGCCGCGGCATGGCCTCGGACGCGCACCACATCTCCGCTCCCCTGCAGGACGGACAGGCGCACGCGATCAGCGAGGCCGTGGAGGACGCGGGGATCGCCGCCGCGGACATCCGCCACGTGAACTCCCACGGCACCTCGACCCCGCTCGGCGACATCGGCGAGCTGCAGGCCGTGCGCCAGGCCCTCGAGGACGAGACCGACCAGATCGTCGTGAGCTCCACGAAGTCGATGACCGGTCACCTGCTGGGCGGCGCCGGCGCGCTCGAGTCGCTGTTCAGCGTGCTCGCGCTGCGCGAGCGTCTCGCCCCGCCGACGATCAACATCGAGAACCTCGACCCCGAGACGCCGATGGAGATCGCCCAGAACGCCCCCGTGGCCCTCCCCGAGGGCGACATCGGCGTGCTGAACAACGCCTTCGGCTTCGGCGGGCACGACGTCGCCGTGGTGTTCACGAACTCCTGAGCCGACGGCCCCGCAACGGGCCCGGGCTCCCCGGAGCGCAGAGGAAGGGCCCCGCACCACCGTCGAGGTGGTGCGGGGCCCTTCCTGCATCGGAGAGCGTCGCCGTGCGCCGCGGTCAGCGCTGTGCGCCGCGGTCAGCTCACGCGGTGGAGCCAGCGCATCGGCACACCCTCGCCGCCGTAGCGGTAGATCTCGAGATCCTCGTCCCAGGGCTCGCCGAGGGCGACCCCGATCTCGTGGCGCATGCGCTGCGGGTCCATGCCCGCGCGCTCCATGCATCCGCGCAGATGGTCCTCGGTGAGCACGGTGTTGCCCGCACGGTCGGTGACGGCGTGATGGGCGCCGAGGTCCGGGGTGAAGCTCCAGCGGGCCCCGTCGGCCTGCGTGGTCGCCTCCTGGGTCACCTCGAAGCGCACGTCGCCCATGCTGCGCAGAGCGCTCACGAGGCGCGCGCCGGTGTCCTCCCGGCCGCGCCAGCCGAGCTCGGCGCGCACGAGGCCGCGATGTGCGGGCTGATCCTCCCAGCGCAGGCGTGCGGGCACGCCGAGCACCCCCTGCGCGGCCCATTCGATATGCGGTGCGAGGGCTCGCGGAGCGGAGTGTATGAAGAGCACACCCTGGGTCATGACGCCCCTTCCGATGTCCGATGCGTCTTCCCCAACGAATCGGCGCTCAGCAGAAGGTGTGCTGTCCCTGGTCGTGCAGGGTAGAGCCTAGAGCCTCTCGCGGATGTCGCGCAATGCCCGCTTCTTCACAGGACGCTCGAGGCCGTCGATGAAGAGCTGCCCGTCGAGGTGACCGACCTCGTGCTGGATGAGCCGCGCGACGATGTCCTCGCCCTCGAGGACCACGGGGCGTCCGTCGAGGTCCGTGCCCTCGCAGCGGGCGAAGACGGCGCGGGTGCGGGGGTACCAGAGACCGGGCACCGAGAGGCAGCCCTCCTCCCCGTCCTCCTGGAGCTCCTCGGAGAGCTCGGTGATCTCGGGGTTCAGGACGTAGCCGAGGCTGCGCGAGCCCTCCTCGTCGTCCAGGCGCCAGGAGAAGGCGCGCAGGGTGACGCCGATCTGGTTGGCGGCGACGCCGGCGCGCCCCTCGTCGTCCACGGTGTCCAGGAGGTCGGCGACGAGAGTGCGCACCCCGTCGGTGACCTCGCGGACGGGATCGCACACCGTCCGCAGCACGGGGTCGCCGATCACGCGGATGGGCCGGACCGTCATCGCTGCTGCTCCTCGCGCTCGTCGTCCTCGAGGGAGGAGTCCAGGCCGAGGATCTCGTGGTCGACCCCGACGCCCAGGACCACGGTGCGCTGCACCGTGCACGACGCTTCGATGGATCGGTCGATGACCGCGCGGAGCCTGCGGAGCTCGTCGGCCGAGAGCCCGTCGAGGTCCAGCTGGATCTGCTCGTGGATCGCCTCGTAGCGGTTGGAGGTCTCGTCGGAGGTCCCGTGGGCCCAGAGCCGCAGTGCGAAGTCCTCGCCGAGCCGGCGCGAGGTGGGGATGTCCATGCTCATCCCCGCGCAGCCGATCAGTGCGATCTTCAGCAGCTCCCCCGGGTCGACCTGGCCCTCGCCCTTGCCGATGGGGATCTCGACCCCGCGGCGGTTGCGGCCGACGAGCGAGCGCTGGCCCACGCGATCCACCCACACGCTGCCCTCGCCGAACTCGTCGGGGAGCGGGAACGTCGCCTCGGGAACGCTGGTCATGATCGCCTCCGGTCTGCCGGCGGTGGGTGACCGCCTCCGCGCCGAGGTCCGTCCCCGCCGCGCGCAGGAAACAGGTCAGCCCCGGCCGTGACCGGGGCTGACCTGTTCCTTCTGGCTCCCGCGACTGGACTTGAACCAGTAACCGTTCGATTAACAGTCGAATGCTCTGCCGATTGAGCTACGCGGGATCGCGACCTGGACGACTCTAGCAAAGCACGCCCCGGCTCGCACCCCGGAAAGGGCCTCCACGCGGGGATTATGACGCAGTCCACGTTCGCTCCGAGGCTGCCGTGCGGGCCACGCCGACACGGTGTGCACGGCCAGGGATCGCGGGCGTAGCGTGCGCCGGTGACCACTTCGGAGAACACCCCCGCATCGATCCCCTCCTACGCGCAGGAGGCGTTCGAGCACCTCCCGGACCTCGTCGCCCTGCGGCGCGCCCTGCACCAGGACCCCGAGCTGGGCCTGGACCTCCCCCGCACCCAGGAGCGCGTGCTCGTGGCCCTGCAGGATCTGGGGCTGCGCATCACCACCGGCGCGTCCCTCAGCAGCATCGTGGCCGTCCTCGAGGGAGGCCGCCCGGGCCCCGTGGTGCTGCTGCGCGCGGACATGGACGCGCTCCCCCTGCAGGAGCGCACGGGCCTTCCCTTCGCCTCCGCCACGGGTCGGATGCACGCCTGCGGGCACGACCTGCACACCTCGGCGCTCGTCGGCGCCGCCCGCCTCCTCGCCGCCCATCGCGAGGAGATCCCCGGCCGGATCGTGTTCATGTTCCAGCCCGGCGAGGAAGGGCCCGGCGGGGCCGAGCCGATGATCCGCGAGGGAGTGCTCGAGGCCGCGGGCGAGCGTCCGATCGCCGCCTACGGCATCCATGTGGGCCCGGGGCCCCGTGGCACCTTCATCACGCGTGCGGGCACGGTCATGGCGGGCGCCGCGAACCTGCGCGTGCGCGTGCGCGGCGCCGGAGGGCACGGATCCCAGCCCATGCGGGCGATCGACCCGGTCGCGCCGCTCGTCGAGATCGCGGGCTCCCTGCAGACGATGATCTCGCGACGCTTCTCCTCCGCGGATCCCGTGGTGGCATCGGTGACCACGCTCGAAGCGGGAACGGCCATCAACGTCATCCCGGACTCCGCGGCCCTCGGGGCGACCGTGCGCACGATGACGGCGGAGTCCGCCGATCGCTTCGGGGAGCTCGTGCGGCAGTTCGCGGAGAACATCGCCCGCGCCCACGGAGCGCGCGCCGAGGTCGACTGGGAGATCCTCTACCCGGCGACGGTCAACGACGATGCGGAGGAGGCGTTCGCCGTCGCGGAGCTGCGCGAGGCCTTCGGCCCGGCGCGCGTGCACGAGTCGCCCCAGCCGCTGATGGGCTCCGAGGACTTCTCCTACGTGCTGCAGGAGGTGCCCGGGTGCTTCGTGTTCCTGCTGTGCTCCCCGGACGAGCTGCCCGAGGGGGAGCTCGCGGTCAACCACTCCCCGGAGGTGCTCTTCGACGACTCGGTGCTGGCCGACCAGTCGGCGGCGCTCGCCTCGCTCGCCCACGGACGGCTGCGGAAGGCTTCCGCCGGCTCCTGAGCCCGAGACGAGGGCGCCGCGGCGGTCGGGATCAGACGATGATCCCGACCACCGTGGCGCTCACGAAGGACACCAGGGTCGCGCCGTAGAGGAGGCGCAGACCGAAGCGGGCGATCGTCTCGCCCTGCTCGGGAGCCAGCGACTTCGCGGCTCCGGCGATGATGCCGATCGAGCTGAAGTTGGCGAAGGAGACGAGGAAGGTCTGGGCGATGGCCGTGGCCCGGGCGGACAGCTCGAGCTTCCCGCCGGGGTTCGCGTCGGTGAACGAGAGCATGGCCACGAACTCGTTGGAGATGAGCTTCGTGGCCATCAGCCGGCCGACGTCCACCGACTCCGAGACCGGCACGCCCGTGAGCACGGCCAGTGGCGCGAAGACGTAGCCGAGCAGCTGCTGGAAGCTGATGCCCAGGACGGAGTCGAAGATCCCGTTGAGGATCGCCATCAGCGCCACGAAGCCCACGAGCATCGCGACGACCGACAGCACGACCTTGCCGCCGTCGGTGATGTACTCCCCCAGCACCTGGAAGAAGGACTGCTTCGAGTGCTCGGGCTCGACGATCACGTCCTCCTCCTCGGTGAGCGTGTAGGGGTTCAGGAGCGAGACGATGATGAAGGCCCCGAAGAGGTTGAGCACGATCGCGGCGACCACGTACCGCGGCTCGATCATCGTCATGTACGCGCCGACGATCGACATGGACACCGTGGACATCGCCGACGCCGCGATCGTGTAGAGCCGGTGCTCGGGCAGCGTGGGCAGGATGCGCTTGATCGCGATGAGGTTCTCCGACTGCCCGATCATCGCCGAGGACACAGCGTTGAACGACTCGAGCTTGCCCAGGCCCGTCACCTTCGACAGCACCAGGCCGACGCCCCGGATCACCAGGGGCAGGATCCGCAGGTACTGCAGGATGCCGATGAGCGCGGAGATCACGATGATGGGCATGAGCGAGGTGAAGATGAAGGGGCCGCTGCCGTCGGCCTCGACGTCGACGAGCCCGCCGAACACGAAGCTCACGCCCTCGCGCGCATATCCGAGCAGTGTCTCGAAGACCGCGGCGATCACGGAGATGACCGCCTGCCCCACGCCGGTGCGGAGCATCAGCAGGCCGAGCACGAACTGCAGCGCCAGCATGATCCCGATGTACGGGGCCTTCTTCTTCAGCATCCCCACATCGCGGGAGGGCAGGAAGGCGAGCGCGAGGAAGACGATGAGTCCGGCGATGCCGACGAGGACATGCATGAGGGTCCGATCCCTGGGAGGCGGTGGCCGCCAGGCACCCTACTCGCACCGCGCGCGGAGCGGCATTCCAGGAATCGGGGCGATGGGACGGTGGACGGGCGCGCGGCGCGGAGACGATATGCTCGCTCCCGTTGTCAGGGGCCAGTAGCTCAGCCGGTCAGAGCAGCGGACTCATAATCCGTCGGTCGCGGGTTCAAGCCCCGCCTGGCCTACTTCACCAGCAAGGATGCTGACGCGGACGCCTACGGGCAGTCCGGAGTGCTCGAGTGCCGCGCGAGGACGACGGGGAGGACCCGCCCCGACCCTGCGAGGGCACCTCGTCCAGTCGTCCACACGGCTGATCGGGTCATCGACCGAGGTCGATGTCGCATGAAGCGCGCTGAGCGCTACCGTGTGATCGCACCGTCGACCTCCGAGGAGCCCTCCATGACGTATCCCCCGTCCTCCCCGCTGGGGCAGCCGTCCGCCGGCGATCCCGCCGGCGACCCGTCCGTCAATGGCGGTTCCGGCGCGCCCGGGTATCCCGCCGGCCCGGCCTCCGCTGGAGCGCGCGGGTATCCCGGCGGCAGCGAGTATCCCGGCGGCAACGGCTCCCCCGGGTACCCCGGCGGCGTCGGCTCCCCTGGTGGCCCAGGCTCCCCGGGCGGACCGGGGACGCCCGGCGGCCCTGGCCTCCCCGGTGGTCCGCCGTCGGGCGGGGGCTTCGGTCCCGGTGGCGGCGCGTCGCCCGGCGGGCCGTCGGCGCCGAACCTCGTCAACGGCGCGACGACGCACGGGATCCTCGGCCAGCGGGGCATCCGCCACCCGTGGGAGATCCCGCTGCTGATCGTGGGCATCGTCGTGACCCTCAGCGCCTACCTGCTGTGGACGATCCTCGTGGTGATGAGCATCGTCAACGCGATCCGCGGGGAGGGGCCGACGCTCCTGGACCTGCAGACGGGTCCCTTCGGCTCCCTCGTGATCCAGCTGTTCGCGATCGTGATGCTGCTTCCGCTCATCCTTTGGATCTCCCGCGCACTGCTGTACGCGCAGCAGCGCGCCTCGGGCATCCGGATGTCGCCCACCCAGTTCCCCGAGGGCTACCGCATGGTGGCCGAGGCGGCCGCCCACCACGGTCTGCGGCGCGTGCCCGATGCCTACGTGGTCCTGGGCAACGGTCTGATCAACGCCTTCGCCTCCGGCCACGGCTTCCGTCGCTTCGTGGTCGTCTACTCGGACCTGTTCGAGGTCGGCGGCGCCGTGCGAGACCCGGAGGCCCTGCGGTTCGTGATCGGGCACGAGGTGGGCCACCTGGCCGCGGGCCACGTGTCCTACTTCCGACTGCTGTTCAGCAATCTCCTGGCGCAGATCCCCCTCCTGGGCGCCGCGTACTCGCGGACGCAGGAGTACACGGCGGACAACTTCGGCTACGCCTTCTGCCCGCAGGGCGCCCCGGGCGTGATGGCCGTGCTGGGTGCCGGCAAGTACCTCAATGCCGACGTCAACGTCAACGAGCTCGCCGACCGCGCCGCGACCGAGAAGGGGCTCTGGCTGCACATCGCCAACTGGCAGGCGAGCCACCCGATCAACACCTGGCGCGCCCATGCGCTGCGCGACCGCACCCGACCGGGCCACCTGTGGTTCCGGCCGGGGCTGTTCGGCGCCGGCGCGGGCGCCTGGTACCCGCCGGTTCTGCCCGCGGGGAGCTCGTTCAGCGACCGCTACCCGACGCCCGATCAGGCCCTGTCCCTGCTCGAGCGGGCCGAGGCGCAGCACGCCTCGGGACGCACCGACCAGTTCGGGCGGTTCCCCGGCGTCGACTACGCCCGCCAGCCGAGCGTGCGGGAGGTGCAGACGGCCTCGCCCGTCATCTGATCGGCTCCCGCCCCTCGGGCCCTCACTCGTCCCGCGAGTGCAGGGCCCGTCGGCGTTCCTGGGCGGCGGTGAGCTGGCCGAGGATGCGCTGGTACTCCTCGGGGTCCGCACCGGCATCGGTGCGCTGCAGCCGCTGGCGCAGCACGGAGAACTCGCGGGTGATCGAGAGCTCGGTGAGCCTGTCCAGCAGCGAGGTCGCGAGGCGCTGGAGATCCTGCTCGTCGCGGGCGGGGAGCTCGACGTTGGCGATCTCGATGATGAGCGGACGCACCGTCTCCCCCGCGATCTCGAGCACCTGATCGATGAATCGGGCCGCCTCGAGAGAGCCCTCGACCGCGTCGAGCAGGGTGCCAGTCGCCAGGATCACGTCCCACACCCCCTGCAGAGCGGGGACGTGGAAGGAGTCGTCGGGCAGGGAGCCGACGCGCTCGACGTCGAGCATCCGCGGCACCTGCAGCATCACGGCGAGGGACTGCAGCTCGACCTGGCCGACGGGATCCCGGCGGTTGACGACGTCCGCGAGGCGCATGATCGGGATGCCGGCCGCGGCGTCGTCGGCGCCGGCGCGGCCCCCGTCGGCCGAGGAGCCCTGAAAGCCGGTGCCCTGTCCGCCTCCGTTCTGCGGCGCCGTTTCCCCGGGGCGCTCGGCGTGCCTGCCCTGCTGCGGGGCGGTGCGGGCGGCGTCGTGGACCGCGCGCAGCACCGTGCGCTCGTCCATCCCGAGCCAGCCGGCGAGGCGCCGCGCGTACTCGGGACGCATGGCGCGGTCACGGATGCGGGCGATCACCGGTGCGGCCATCCGCAGGCCGGAGACCTGTCCTTCGACGGTGTCCAGGTCGACCTGGGCGAGGACGGAGCGGATGGCGAACTCGAAGAGCGGCTTGCGGGCGTCCACCAGATCGCGCACCGCCGCATCGCCCTGGGCGATCCTCAGCTCGCAGGGATCCATGCCGCCGGGCTCGACGGCCACGAAGGTCTGGGCGACGAAGCGCTGGTCCTCCTCGAAGGCGCGCAGCGCCGCTTTCTGGCCGGCGGCGTCGCCGTCGAAGGTGAAGATGACCTCGCCGCCGAGCCCGCGCCCGTCGGCGTTCAGGCGCAGTCCGGCCGAGGGGTTCGTGTCCCCCATGATGCGGCGCACCACCTTCACGTGGTCGGCGCCGAAGGCGGTGCCGCAGCTCGCGACGGCCGTGGTCACGCCCGCGAGGTGCGCGGCCATGACGTCGGTGTATCCCTCGACGACGACCACGCGGTGCTGGGAGGAGATCTCCTTGCGGGCGAGGTCGAGGCCGTAGAGCACCTGGGACTTGTGGTAGATCGGGGACTCGGGCGTGTTGAGGTACTTGGGGCCCTGATCGTTCTCGAGCAGCCGGCGGGCGCCGAAGCCGATGGTCTTGCCGGTGACATCGCGGATGGGCCAGACGAGCCGCCCGCGGAAGCGGTCGTAGACCCCGCGCTGGCCCTGGGAGACGAGGCCGCTCGCGGTGAGCTCGGGCTCGGTGAAGCCGCGCCCGCGCAGATGTCCCAGCAGGCTGTCCCAGCCCTCCGGGGCGAAGCCGACGCCGAAGCGTTCGGCGGCCTCGCGGTCGAAGCCGCGCTCGGCGAGGAAGCGCCTGCCCACCTGCGCGCTCGCGGTCGCGAGCTGCTCGCGGAAGTACTCCTCGGCGATCGCGTGGGCGTCCAGCAGGCGCTGCCGGGTGCCGAAGTCGGGGCGATCGCCGCCTCCGCGGCCGACGTCCTCGTAGTGCAGCTCGACCCCGTAGCGGCCGGCGAGCATCTCGACGGCCTCGACGAAGCTGAGGTTGTCGATCTTCTGCACGAAGGAGATGACGTCCCCGCCCTCCCCGCAGCCGAAGCAGTGCCAGTGGCCCAGCTGCGGACGGACGTTGAAGCTGGGAGTCTTCTCGTCGTGGAAGGGGCACAGCCCCTTCATCGAGCCGATGCCCCCGCTGCGCAGGGTGACGTGCTCGCCGATGACCTCGTCCAGGCGTGCGGTACCCCGGACCTTCTCGACGTCCTCGCGGCGGATCCTGCCCTGGCTCATCGGCTCCTCGTCCCCTCCTTCGGTCCTTCTCGTGGTGCTGCGGGCGCTCCCCCGCCGCTACAGGTCCGAACCGAGTCCCGGGAGCGGCGTGTCCGCGGCGGTCACGTGCGTCGTGCCGCCGCGGTAGAGCGTCTCGTGCAGGCGGCGCGCGGTGACGTCGGTGAACGAGGCGATCTGGTCGATGACGACGCGGGCCCTTCCGGCATCGTCCTGGGCATCCTCCCAGAGCTCGGAGAAGATCGGGCTGAGATGCACGCTGCCGGTGTTCCAGAGATGCGCGTAGAGATCCCGCAGGATCTGCTCCTGCTGCGCGTAGACGGGCCGCTGGGCCGCGGAGCTCATGACGTAGGCGGCCGCGAGCCCCTTGAGCACCGAGATCTCCAGCCGCGTCTCCTCGGGGACGACGACCTCCCCGGCGAAGCGCGCGATCGGGCCGTCTCCGTGGCGCTCGCGCGTCGCCTCGACGACGGCGTGGGTGAAGCGGCCGATGAGCTGGCTGGCCATGTCCTTGAGCGCGGCGGCGTCCCGCATCGAGCCGGTGTAGCGCAGCACCCACCAGGGCTGGTCCTCGAGACGGGCGAGGGCCGCGTCGAGCACGTCGATCGGGTCGGTCGGCGTGTACCAGTCCTGGACGACGTACAGCGCGGCGGCACGCTCCATCGGGTCCGCCAGGACTGCGAGGTCGAGGGCGCCGCCGGTGACCGAGTCCTCGATGTCGTGCACCGAGTAGGCGATGTCGTCGCTGATGTCCATGACCTGCGCCTCGGAGCACTTGCGGATGCCCGGAGCGCCGTCGCGCGCCCAGTCGAAGACGCCCTGGTCATCAGGGTAGACGCCGAACTTCGAGGAAGCGGGGTCCGGTCCCTCGCCACGGCGCCACGGGTACTTGATCGCGGCGTCGACCGTGGCGCGGGTGAGGTTCAGCCCGAAGGGGCGGTCGGCCCCGATGAGCTTGGGCTCGAGCCGCGTGAGCAGGCGCAGGGTCTGCGCGTTGCCCTCGAAGCCGCCGATGCCGGATGCGAGCTCGTCGAGCACCTTCTCGCCGTTGTGGCCGAACGGCGGGTGGCCGAGATCGTGCGAGAGGCAGGCGGCGTCGACCACGTCGGGATCGCAGCCGAGGGCCGCGCCGATGTCGCGGCCCACCTGGGCGACCTCGAGGGAGTGGGTGAGGCGGGTGCGCACGAAGTCGTTGGCGCCGGCGCCCAGGACCTGGGTCTTCGCACCGAGGCGACGCAGCGCCGAGGAGTGCAGGACGCGCGCGCGGTCCCTCTGGAAGGGCGTGCGGGTGTGCGACTTGGGAGGCTCCTCGCCCCAGCGCTCCTGGTCGGAGGCCGTGTACCCCGGCGGGAGGGCGACCAGCGGGGAGTCCGCGGAGGTGCCCCGCTGCGTCAGATGCTCCATGCGGGCGCTCATCCTCCCGAGGTGTCCAGCTCGGCCTCGTGGAGGCGGGCGCGGTGCTCGTCGCTCAGCTCCCGGGAATCCATCCATCCCTCGGGGCAGACCGCTCGCTTGGGGGTGCCGGCGCGGCCGCGGGGCCCTTCGGCGTCGGCCCCGGGGTAGGGCGAGTCGAGATCCAGCTCGGCGAGCTTCGCGTCGAGGTCGGCGAGGGACTCCATGGTCGCGAGCCGGTGCCGCATCTCGCCGCCGACGGGATACCCCTTGAAGTACCACGCGACGTGCTTGCGCAGGTCGCGCATGCCGCGGCCCTCGTCCTCGAAGAACTCCACGAGGAGCTCGCCGTGGCGGCGCATGGTGCGGGCGACGTCGCCGAGGGTGGGACGGATGCGCTCGGGACGGCCCGCGAAGCCGGCGGCGAGGTCTGCGAACAGCCACGGGCGGCCCTGGCAGCCGCGGCCGACGACGACGCCGTCGGCGCCGGTCTCCTCGACCATGCGCAGGGCGTCCTCGGCCGACCATATGTCGCCGTTGCCGAGGACGGGGATGTCGGTGACCAGCTGCTTGAGGTCCGCGATGGCCTCCCAGTGCGCCTGGCCGCTGTAGTGCTGGACGACGGTGCGCCCGTGCAGCGCGATCGCGGACGCGCCGACCTCCTGGGCGATCAGGCCGGCGTCGCGGTACGTCAGATGGTCCTCGTCGATGCCCATGCGGGTCTTCACGGTCACCGGGACGTCCCCGGCGGCCTCGACGGCCCCGCGGACGATGCGCGTGAACAGCTCGGTCTTCCAGGGCAGGATGCCGCCCCCTCCGCGGCGCGTCACCTTGGGCACCGGGCAGCCGAAGTTCAGGTCGATGTGGTCGGCGCGGTCGCGCTCGACGAGCATCTCGACCGCGCGCCGCACGGTGGTCGGGTCCACACCGTAGAGCTGGACCGAGCGCGGAGTCTCGCGCTCCCCCATCGTCACCAGTCGCCATGACTCCGCGTGGTCCTCGACGAGGGCGCGCGAGGTCACCATCTCGGAGACGAACAGCCCGCCGTCGTCCTCCGAGTGCAGCGCGCCGAACTCGCGGCACAGCAGGCGGAAGGCCATGTTCGTGATGCCGGCCATCGGCGCGAGCACGACGGGCGTGTCGACGGTGTGCGGGCCGATGGTGAGGGTGCGCCGCTGCGGCTCCGCGGACGGGGACGCCGGGGAGCTCGGTGCGGTGGGGGCGTCGAGGGTGGTCATCACCGCCGATTGTCCCATCCCCTGTGCCGCACCGGGAGGCCCGGGAAGGGTGATGTGCATCGGAGGGGCCTGGGGAGGACCCGTGTGCGGGCATCCAGCCGGGAGGCGGCCTGCGCGCCTACGATGCGGCTATGCCCCAGGTGAGCGTCCAGCAGCGCGTTCCCGCGGCCCCACTCGACTCCCCCACGGAGGACCGATGACCACGCAGACGCACTCGCCCGATCGCCGTCGGCCCCGGAGTCTGGGCTTCCTCGCCTTCGTCGACCACACGGGCATCGACCCCGCGCCGACGGCGGGCGGCCGCTCCCAGGGTCTCGACGACGGCCTCGACCTCTTCGAGCGGGCCGAGGGCATGGGGATCGACGCGGGATACGTCCGGCACCGTCATCTCCAGGACTTCCTCTCCGCGCCGCTCCCCTTCCTCGCGGCCGCCGCCCAGCGCACGCGCACGATGACGCTCGGCACCGCGCTGATCCCTCTGCGCTTCGAGCAGGCGGGCCGTCTCGCCGAGGACGCCGCGACCACGGATCTGCTCGCCGGCGGCCGCCTGCGCCTGGGCGTGGGGTCCGGGTACGCGAAGCAGGACGCCGTGAACGAGCGCGCGTTCGGCCCGGTCGACGGCGACGTGCGCGCACGGGTCGACCAGGTGCTCGAGGACCTGCTCGCCTTCGTCGACGGGGAGGTGGTCGCGACCGCGGACGAGTTCTTCGAGACCGAGGACGCCGGCACTCCGCTGCGCGTGCGCCCGCAGGCCCCCGGCCTGCGCTCGCGCATCGCCTACGGCGCCGGCTCGATCGCGAGCGCCGAGAGGGCTGGCCGGCTCGGGATCGGTCTGCAGGTCTCGACCCTGCAGCCGGCCGACGGCACGGGCCGTTCCTTCGAGGAGCTGCAGAGGGAGCTGATCGAGGCCTACCGCGCCGCGAGCCGGACATCCGGCCACGTCGAGGGACACGTCTCCGCGAGTCGGCAGGTGCTTCCGGTCACGCGCCGGTCGGATCTGGACGATTTCGCGCACCTCATCGAGCGGGACCGGGAGCGGCAGGCGGCCATGCGCGAGGGCACGGCGCTGATCGGAGGGCGGCCGGCGGCCTTCGGACGCGTGGTCGCGGACTCCCCCGAGGAGGTGGCGCGCTTCCTCGCCGACGACGTCGCCCTGCAGGCGGCCGACGAGGCGATCCTCGCGCTCCCCTTCGGCCATCCCTACGACGTGGTCCGGCGGATCACCACGGTCTTCGCCGAGCAGGTCGCGCCGACGCTGCGGAAGGCATGGGCCTGAGGCGCATGGGTCCCGGGACCGCGGACGCCTCGCACGGCACGCGCACGGCTCGCGGGGATCGGGCGGCGGGCTGGGAGCGGACCACGCGCTGGCCGCTGCTCTCGGTCTCGCTGCTGTTCCTCGCGTCGTACTCCGTGCAGGTGATCGCGCAGCCGGACGGGCTCGTGCGCCATCTGCTGAACGGGATCACCTGGGTGGTGTGGGCGGCCTTCGCCGTCGACTACGTGGTCAGCCTCGTCCTCGCGCAGCACCGCCTGCGCTGGATCGTGCGCCATCCGCTCGACCTCGCGCTCGTGATCTTCCCGGGCCTCGCCATGCTGCGCCTGGCGCGATTCATCTCGCTGGTGGTGCTGCTGCAGCGGCATGCGGGCGCCCTCGTGCGCGGGCGCGTGGTCACCTACGTGGTCGGTGCGTCGTCCCTGGTGACGTGGGTGGCCGCCGTGGGCGTGCTCGACGTCGAACGGGGCGCGCCCGGAGGGAACATCCAGACCATCGGCGACTCGCTCTGGTGGGCGATCGCGACCATCACGACCGTCGGCTACGGCGACTACACCCCCGTGACGCTGCCGGGTCGGCTGATCGCCGTCGGCCTCATGATCTGCGGGATCGCCCTCGTCGGCGTCATCACCGCGACCTTCGCGAGCTGGCTCATCGGCCAGGTCCGCACCCCGGCGCCCACCGGGACGGGGGCCACGGGGAACGACGCCCCGCAGCCCCCGGCCGACGCCGACCGGTCCTCCGTCAGGCCCCGATCAGACGCTGCGCCAGGTAGCCCTTCACCTCGGTGAGGGCCACGCGGGTCTGCTCCATCGAGTCGCGCTCGCGGATGGTCACGGCCTGGTCCTCGGCGGTGTCGAAGTCGACCGTGATGCAGAAGGGCGTGCCGATCTCGTCCTGACGGCGGTAGCGGCGGCCGATCGCCTGCGAGACGTCCATCTCGACGTTCCACAGCGGGCGCAGCTCGTCGGCCAGGGCGCGGGCGCGCGGGACCAGGTCCTCGCTCTTGGACAGCGGCAGCACGGCGACCTTGACGGGTGCGAGGCGCGGGTCGAGGCCCAGCACGGTGCGGGTGTCGACGCCGCCCTTGGTGTTGGGGGCCTCGTCCTCGCGATAGGCGTCGACGAGGAAGGCCATCATCGAGCGTGTGAGCCCGAAGCTGGGCTCGATGACGTACGGGGTGTACCGCTCGCCCGAGGCCTGGTCGAAGTACTGCATCTTCGTGCCGGAGACCTCCGTGTGGCGCCCCAGGTCGAAGTCCGTGCGGTTGGCGATGCCCATGAGCTCGCCCCACTGCCCGCCCTGGAAGCCGAAGCTGTACTCGATGTCGATGGTGCCGTCCGAGTAGTGGGCGCGGTCCGCCTCGGGGACGTCGAAGCGGCGCATGTGGTCCGGGTCGATGCCCAGGTCCACGAACCAGTTCCAGCAGTCCTCGACCCAGCGGTCGAACCATTCCTGGGCCTGCTCGGGCGGGGTGAAGAACTCGATCTCCATCTGCTCGAACTCGCGGGTGCGGAAGATGAAGTTGCCGGGGGTGATCTCGTTGCGGAACGCCTTGCCGACCTGGCCGATGCCGAAGGGCGGCTTCTGGCGCGCGGCGGTCACCACGTTCAGGAAGTTCACGAAGATGCCCTGCGCGGTCTCGGGCCGCAGGTAGTGCAGCCCGGACTCGTTGTCCACGGCGCCCAGGTAGGTCTTCATGAGCCCCGAGAACTGCTGCGGCTCGGTGTACTCGCCGCGGGTGCCGCAGTTCGGGCACGGCACCTCGGCCAGCCCGCCCTCGGGGGCGCGGCCCTTCTTCTCCTCGAAGGCCTCGAGGAGGTGGTCCTCGCGGAACCGGCTGTGGCAGCTGCGGCACTCCACCAGCGGGTCGGTGAAGGTCTTGACGTGCTCGGAGGCCTCCCACACGCGTGTGGGCAGGATGATGGCCGAGTCCAGGCCGACCATGTCCTCACGGCCCTGCACGAAGGTGCGCCACCACTGCTTGCGGATGTTCTCCTTGAGCTCGACGCCGAGGGGACCGTAGTCCCAGGCGGAGCGGGTGCCGCCGTAGATGTCGCCCGAGGGGAACACGAACCCGCGCTTCTTGGCGAGGGCGATGACGTTGTCCAGGGTGCTGGCGGGGGCCTTGGCCACGGTGTGACTCCTGCGATGCGGCGGTGGTGGCGCTCCGCGGAGGCCCTGGGGCCGGCCCTGCGCGAAGGTGCGAAGGGGTGCGACGGATCCAGGTGCGGCGTGGGCCGCGACGGCGGGCGGAGCGCCGGGACGAGCGTCCAGCATATCGACGAACGCGCGCGGCGTCGGCGCGCGCCAGGACCGACCCGGCGCGCCGCCGGGAGGTCCGCTCCCCCGTCGGCCGACGGGGCGCGATGCGCGCCACATCCGCCACCTCCTCGAGCGCCGCGAGCTTGCACTCGGACGAGGTCAACTCTGATAATCACTCTCATGTTCGCCACGCCCCGCTCCCCCCGCCGCCCCTCGCGCACGCACCCGTCCGACGCCGCCGCAGCGCCCGCGCTCCTGCGCTCGACGACGACCACGCGACGATCGCTGCTGGGCCTCGCGGGCATCGGCGCGGCCGGTCTCGCGCTGAGCGCGTGCGGAGGGACGTCCGGATCCTCGGGGAAGCCCGTCATCATCACGGGCTGCTACGGCCTCACCTATGCCGCGCAGCAGGTGGCCGGCGACCTCGCCGAGGTGGTGAGCCTCGCCCAGCCCGGCGTCGACCCGCACGATCTCGAGCTCTCCGTCGCCCAGGTCGCGCAGGTCCAGGAGGCGGCGCTGATCGTGCAGATCCCCGGCTTCCAGGCCTCCCTCGACGACGCGATCTCCTCGAAGGACCTCTCGGACGCCACGCTGGATGTGTCCACCGTCGTCACCATGCTCTCCGGCAGCGGCGAGGAGGACGAGCACGATCACGGCGACGAGGAGTCCGAGGAATCCGAGGAGGGCGCCTCCGACGAGGGCGGGCACGAGGGCCACGACCACGGCGCCCTCGACCCGCACTTCTGGAACGATCCCGTGCGCCTCGGGAAGGTCGCCGAGGCCATCGGCGAGCACCTCGCGAAGGCCGATCCGGACAATGCCTCGACGTTCCGTGAGAACGGCGCGAGCGCCCGCAGCGCCCTCGAGGACCTCGACGCCGAGCTGAAGAAGGAGTTCGACGCCGTGAAGGGCGACAAGCCCTTCGTCACCAGCCACACCGCCTTCGCCTACCTCGCCGACCGCTACGGCCTCGAGCAGATCGGCATCACCGGGATCGATCCCGAGGTCGAGCCCTCCCCCAAGCGCCTCCTGCAGCTGCAGAAGGTCATCAAGGACCAGCACGTGACGACGGTCTTCTTCGAGACGACCGCGTCGCCGAAGGTCGCCGAGACGCTCGCGGACAACGTGGGGGCGAAGGCCGAGGAGCTCGACAACCTCGAGACCCAGCTCTCCGAGGACACGGACTACCCTGCCGTCATGCGTGAGAACTGCTCGAAGCTCGTGGCGAGCTGGTCATGACGCCGGGGTCCCCGACACCGGCGGTCTCCGTCGAGCACCTGGACGTGGACCTCGGCGGCGCCCCGGTGCTGCACGACGTCTCCCTCGAGGTCGCCACGGGCGAGCTCGTGGGCCTGCTCGGGGCGAACGGCTCCGGCAAGTCGACGCTGCTGCGCGCGATGGTCGGCGTCCAGGCCGCGAGCGCCGGCACGGTCAGCCTCTTCGGCCGCCCCGTGAAGGACCGGAGGGTCCATGCGAAGGTCGGCTACGTCCCGCAGTTCGCCGCGGGCGGCGGATCGATCCCGGCGACTGCCCGGGAGACCGTCGCCACCGGGCTGCTCGGGCCGGGCCGCTGGTTCTCCCGGCTCCACGACCCGCGCGTGGACTCGCTGCTCTCGGACGTCGGCCTCTCCGGAATGGCCGACCGGCCCATCACCCAGATGTCCGGCGGACAGCGACAGCGCGTGATGATCGCGCGCGCCCTGGTGCGCTCCCCGCAGCTGCTCGTGCTCGACGAGCCCTTCTCGGGCGTCGACGTCGCGACGCAGGACGCGATCGCCGCGATCTTCCGCCGTCTCTCCCAGCGCGGCACCACGGTGGTGGTGGTGCTGCACGAGCTCGGCCCGCTGAGCGAGGACGTGCGTCGCGCCGTGGTCCTGGACCGCGGCCGTGTCGTCCACGACGGAGCGCCCGAGGATCGCCCGCTGTTCGACCCCGGACACGACCACCAGGCGCTGCACGAGGAATGCCTGGGACAGGAGATCCACCCATGACCATCGCCCCCTGGGGCCTTCTGACCAGCGACATCATGCGCTACCCGCTGATCATCGCCGTGCTCATCGGCCTCACCGCGCCGATCGTGGGCACGTACCTCGTCCAGAAGAACCTCTCGCTGCTCGGCGACGGCCTCGGGCACGTGGCGCTCACGGGAGTGGCCGTCGGCTGGCTCGTCGGCGCCTGGATCAGCGCCTCCCCGCAGGACCTGCTCGCGATCCCCGGAGCGCTCGTCGCCTCCGTGATCGGTGCCGTCGTCATCGAGATCGTGCGCGAGGTCGGGCACACCAGCCGCGATGTCGCCCTCGCGATCCTCTTCTACGGCGGCATCGCGGGCGGCGTCGTCATCATCCAGCTCGCGGGCGGCGGCTCGCAGAGCCTCGTCGGCTACCTCTTCGGCTCGCTCGCGACGGTGACCGCGACCGACCTCGTGATCGCGGTGGTCCTCGCCGTGATCGTCATGGTGACCGGCATCGGGCTCAGCCGCGTGCTGTACACGGTGACGGGCGACGAGGAGTTCGCGCGCGCCTCGGGCCTGCCCGTGCGGGCGATGAACATCCTCATCGCCGTGATCGCGGCGCTCACCGTGACCCTCGCGATGCGGATCGTCGGCGCGCTCATGGTCTCCGCTCTCATGATCGTCCCGGTCGCCGCCGCCCAGAGCGTGGTCGTGGGCTTCACCCGCACGATGCGCACCGCGATGGCCATCGCGGTCGTGTGCGCGCTGGGCGGGCTCGTGCTCACCGCCTACGTGGACCTGCCGCCCGGCGGCGTGATCGTGCTGCTCACGATCGCCTGCTACGCCGTGAGCCTGATCCTGCGTCCGATCGTCCAGCGCCTGCGCGCACGACGGACCGAGGCCGAGAGCCGTTCAGGCGTGAGCGAACCGATGCCCGCGGACCGCTGAGTCCTGGGATGATGGTGGGCATGCAGCGAAACACGAGGCAGCGCACCGCGATCCTCGACGCGCTCGGCCGTCAGGACGACTTCCGCAGCGCGCAGCAGATCCACGAGCAGATGCGGGCCGACGGCGAGACCGTGGGCCTGGCCACCGTGTACCGGAACCTGCAGACCATGGCCCACGGCGGCCAGGTCGACGTGCTCGTGACCGACGACGGCGAGTCCATCTACCGCCAGTGCGCCGAGAGCGGCCATCATCACCACCTCGTGTGCCGCGAGTGCGGGCGCACCGTCGAGTTCCAGGCGCCGCAGGTCGAGGATTGGGCGCGCCGCGTGGCCCGCGAGCACGGCTTCACCGACGTCGACCACACCATGGAGATCTTCGGCCTGTGCCCCGAGCACTCGGGCGCCGCGTCCGACGCCTCCTCCGCCTCCGGGGCGTGACGGGGTGCTCGACTGGATCGGCTCGCTCCCGCTGCTGCCGGCCGTCGGCCTGCTCTGGGTGATCGTGCTGTGCCGCGCGGGCGGCACGTACCTGCTGGGGCGCGGTGCGCACCGGCTCGCGCACCGGGGACGGCTCGCGAGGATGATCGAGAGCCCGTCTGTGGATCGTGCGATCACGATCGTGAACCGGTGGGGCGCGCCCGTCGTGGCGCTGAGCTTCCTCACCGTCGGCTTCCAGACCGCCGCGAACCTCTCGGCCGGCCTCACCCGCATGCCGGCGGTCCGCTACGTCCCGGCACTGCTCATCGGCGGCCTCGCCTGGGCCGTCATCTACGCGACGATAGGACTGGCCGTCGTGATCACCTGGATCGAGCTGTTCCTGCTGAGCCCCTGGGTCGCGATCCTGGTGCTCGCGCTCGTCATCGCCCTGGCGGTCGTGCTCGTGCTCAGACGCCGCCGGTCGCGCGAGCGTCGGGCGCGGGAGACCCCGGCGCCGGAGCGTCGGGAGACGCTCCCCCCGGAGCCTCGGGAGTCGGAGCGTCCACCGCTCCCCCGTAGCGACGATCCCTCCGCGCGTACTCGGTGACCGCGCGCCACAGCACACGGCGATCCACGTCCGGCCACAGCTCGGGGACGAACACGAGCTCGGCGTAGGCGGCCTCCCAGAGCAGGAAGTTCGACGTGCGCTGCTCGCCGCTCGTGCGCAGGAAGAGGTCGACGTCGGGCATCTCGGGATCGTCGAGGTACCGGCGGAACGAGGACTCCGTGATCGCGCGCGGGCTCAGGCGGCCCTCCCTGGCCAGCGCCGCGACCTCGCGGATGCCGTCGACGATCTCGGCGCGGCCGCCGTGGTTCACGCACATGTACAGGGTCATGCGGGTGTTGCCCGCGGTGAGGCGCTCGGCCTCCTTGAGCTCCTTGATGACGGAGCTCCACAGCCGCTGCTCGCGGCCGATCCAGCGGATGCGCACCCCCCAGGAGTGCAGGGTGTCGCGCTGACGGCGCAGCACGTCGCGGGAGAAGCCCATGAGGAAGCGGACCTCCTCCGGGGAGCGCTTCCAGTTCTCGGTGGAGAAGGCGTAGGCCGAGAGGTGCGTGACGCCGATCTGCAGGGCGCCCGCGACCACATCGAGCAGTGCAGCCTCCCCCGCCTCGTGGCCCGCGGTGCGCGGCAGTCCGCGCTGGTTCGCCCAGCGCCCGTTGCCGTCCATGACGACCGCGACGTGCCCGGGGATGGTCTGCGGCGGCAGCTGCGGGGGCAGCGCTCCGCTGGGATGCGCGAAGGGCTCCTCGGGACGGCGCGGGGCATCGACCAGCCGGCGTCCGGCGTCACCGCCCGCGGCGCGCTCCGCGCCGGGCCGTTCCCTCCGCTGCGTGCTCCTGCGTGCCACGACTGCTCCTCAGCGCTCGACGTACCCCAGGGAGCGGACCGATCGCTCCAGGTGCCAGGTGATCGTATCGGCGATCAGGCGGCTGGCCTCCTCGCGGGTGGTCTGCTCGGAGTCCAGGACGTTCTCCCAGTCGCCCGCCATGAGGAAGATCATGTGCTCGATCGCCGCCTGCCGGGCCGCGACGGCGCCGGGACGGCGGCACGCGGTGCACACGAGGCCGCCCGCCGAGACATCGAAGGCGTGGTGGGGCCCGTCGGCCCCGCAGGTCGCGCACACGCGCAGCTCGGGCGACCAGCCGGCCAGCGCCAGGGTGCGCAGCAGGAACGAGTCGAGCACGAGCGAGGCGGGGATCTCTCCCGCCGCGACGGTCCGCATGGCCCCCACGAGCAGCAGGAATCCGCGCTGGGAGGGATCCACGACGTCGTCGGTGAGGCGGTCCGTGGTCTCGAGCATGGCGGTGGCGGCGGTGAAGCGCGAGTAGTCCGCGGCGATGGGGCCTGCGAAGCCCTCGATGGTCACGGCCTGGGTGACGGTGTGCAGGTTCCGTCCCGCGTGCAGCTGCAGGTCCACGAGGGTGAAGGGCTCCAGGCGCGCCCCGAAGCGGCTGCCGGTGCGCCGCACGCCCTTGGCGACGGCGCGCACCTTCCCGTGGCGTCGCGTCAGCAGGGTGATGATGCGGTCGGCCTCGCCGAGCGGGTGGGTGCGCAGGACGATCGCGTCGTCCCGGTAGAGCTTCTGCATGATGGGTCGAATCTACCGCCGGGGGCCGACGGACGGCGCCCGCCGCGCCCCGTCGGCGCGCGCCTCGTCGGCCCGCCTCTCGTCAGCCCGCATCTCGTCGGCCCGCATCTCGTCAGCCCGTGCCCCGTCGGACGATGCGGGTTCAGGCCCGGCGCGCGACGGCGAAGATCCTGCGGAACGGGAGCACGACCCCGTGGCCGTCGTCGGGGTAGGCCTCGCGCAGCCGCTCCTTGAACGCGGCGACGAAGCGCTCTCGCAGAGCGGGCGGCAGGGCCTGCAGCGTGGGCCGCGCCCCCGTGCCGCTGACCCACTCGAAGACCGGGTCCTCGCCGTGCAGGACGTGCAGGTAGGTCGTCTCCCAGGCGTCGACCTCGCAGCCGGCTCCCTGGAGCGCGCGCAGATAGGTCGCGGCGTCGTGGGAGGCGGGGCTCGCGATGCCCTCGACGTGCTCGGCGAAGGGGTGCTGCGAGGCGAGATCGCGGCGGATCGTGTGGCTGGGCTCGTCAAAATTGCCCGGCACCTGCATGGCGAACCAGCCGCCGGGTGCGACCTGGTCGATCAGCTGCGGGAGCAGGCCGAGGTGGCCGGGGACCCACTGCAGGGCGGCGTTGGTCACCAGGACGTCGACCGGCCGCGGGGCGCGCCAGGTGCTGAGGTCCGCGAGCTCGGCGCGCACGCCGTCGACCGTCGCGGCGCGCTCGATCATCGCGGGGCTCGAGTCCACGGCGACCACCTCCGCCTCGGGCCAGCGCCGGGTGAGCAGGGCGGTGAGCGTCGCGGGCCCGGCGCCGAGGTCGACGACGAGGCCCGGCGCCTGCGCGCCGATGCGCGAGGTGAGGTCGATGAACGGTCGGCCGCGCTCGTCGCCGAAGGCGAGGTACTGCGAGGGGCTCCAGGTGTGCGGCGGGACGGGAGCTGGGGGCGTCATCGGGACTCCATCCGTGAGTGCGGGGCTGTTGCGGGCCTGTGCGGTGCCGTGCGGTGCGGCCCGGTGCAGGGCGACCCTGCGCAGTGCGGCACGGCGCACACCCACTTTATCTTGATATCAAGAGAGTTTCGGCGGGACCGCGGAATCCAGCGAGGCGGCGGCCTCCGCGAGGGCCGTGCGCAGCGCCCGTGTGGCCGGGTGATCACGGCGGCCGCTGCGCACCGCCGTATGGACCCGCCGACGGGGCGCACCGTCGAGCTCGAGGAGCCTCGCCGACCCCAGGTGCTCGCGCGCCACGAGTCCGGGGATGATCGCGACCGCATGTCCCGAGCGCACCAGATGCGCCTGCAGGAGCAGGTCGATGGTCTCGAAGCGCACGCGCGGCTCGACGCCGAGCCCGCGCAGGTGGTTGCGCACCCAGACGCCCGGCATGACGGTCTCCGGGTCCGCCGTCCAACTGGCGTCGGCGAGGTCCTCGATTCCTTCCGGGTCGCACCATGGGCCCGACGACGGGACGGCCAGCAGGAGCGGGTCCTCGAGCAGCGGCTCCCGCTGGACGCCCGGTCTGTGCGGCTCGTCGAGCCCGGGGTACTCCTCCCCCAGCACCAGATCGAACTCATGGGCGAGGAGCCCCTCGTAGGCGGGCTCGACCTCCCGCTGGTGGACCTCGATCTGCAGATCGGGATGCTCGGCCGAGAGCACCGTGAGCGCAGGCGGGATGAGCGAGAGCATCACCGATTGGAACGAGGCGACCCGCAGCACGCCGGAGAGCGCGGGCCGGGTCGCGGCGAGATCGGACTCGGCGCGCTCGACGCCCTCCAGGAGCACGGCGGCGTGCTCGGCGAGGACGCGTCCCGCGTCGGTGAGCACGAGGCGCCTGCCCACCTGCTCTGTGAGGCGCGTCCCGGTCTCCTTCTCCAGCTGGGCGAGCTGCTGGGAGACGGCCGACGGCGAGTACGAGAGGCTGCGCGCGACCGCACCGACGGTGCCGAGGCGTGCGAGCTCGTGCAGCGTGCGCAGCCGGGAGAGGTGGAGCATCGGACCTCCTGGAGCCTTCGACCGACCATTCAGCAACGCTTCACGATATCGCGCACGGATCCTTGCGCTGCTGATCTTCCACGTGCGAGCGATCGAGCGGAGAATCGATCCGTGACCTCCTCGTCCGTGCACTCCACCGCCGCTGCGCAGCCCGGCGTGGCCCCGACCGCATCCGCGCAGCCCGCCCCCTCGTCCCCCGTCGCTCCCGCGGTGCTCATGATCCTGGGCTCGTGCACCTCCCTGCAGTTCGGGGCGGCGCTCGCCGCGCAGCTGTTCCCCGCGCTCGGCTCGTGGGGCGTGACGTGCCTGCGCCTGGGGATCGCGGCGATCATCCTGCTGATCATCGTGCGCCCCGCAGTGCGCCGCTGGAACGGCGGTCAGTGGCGGGCGGTGCTCGCCTTCGGCCTCGCCCTCGGCGCCATGAACGGCAGCTTCTACGCGGCGATCGAGCGGATCCCGCTGGGCACCGCGGTCGCGATCGAGTTCCTGGGACCGCTCGTGCTCTCGGCGATCCTCTCGCGCCGCGTCGCCGACCTGGCCTGCGTGCTGCTCGCCCTCGCGGGCATCGGGATGTTCGGACTCGAGAGCCTCGCGGGTGCCGGGGCCCTCGATCCCGTCGGGGTCCTGTTCGCGCTGATTGCCGCCGTGTTCTGGGGGTTCTACGTGCTCGCGAGCGCGCACGTGGGCAGGCACGTCCCCGGCCAGGGCGGACTCGCGGTCGCGCTCGCGATCGGAGCGCTCGCCCTGCTCCCGCTCGGTGCCGGCGGCGTCCTCACCGCCGTCACCCGCCCCGGACTCCTGCTGCTCGCCGTGGCCACCGCCCTGCTCGCCTCGGTCATCCCCTACACCCTCGAGCTCTCGGCGCTGCGTCGACTGCCCCGGCACGTGTTCGGGATCCTGCTGAGCCTCGAGCCCGCGATCGCCACGATCGCCGGCCTGCTCCTGCTCGCACAGGTGCCCAGCGTGTACGGGCTGCTCGCCGTGGTGCTCGTGGTCGCCGCGAGCGCAGGGACCACGATCACCGCCCGGCGCGCCCAGGCCCGCGGCGCGGACGATGCGGACCGGGCGGAAGGCCGCCCCGCGCCCAGCGACGGCGAGCTCGAGACGCTCCCGGCCGACGAGTACCCCGCCGCGCTGTCCGTGCAGGCGATCGCCGAGCCGGAGGCCGTCACCGGGCAGTTCCCGGTCCTCGACCTTCAGGAGGGCGAGGCCGACGAGGATCACGGGCACTCTGCCCGTCCCTGACGCCCGCCGGGCTCGGATCGCTCCGAGTCAGCAGTCCGCGACGGCGCTGCTCCAGCCCCGTGCGACGAGCTCGCGCAGCACGTCCTCGTCGATGTCCTTGAGACCGTTGACGTACACGCAGCCCGCGCCGCGTCGGTGCCTGCCGAGCGTCTCGAGCAGCGCCGACGCCCCGACATCGCTCTGCAGGCCGTACAGGGAGATCGCGGCCTTCCGTGGGCTGAAGCCGACGCGGAACCAGGTGCCGTGCGAGGTGCGGCCGTGATACTCCTCCTCGCCGTAGCCGATCATGCTCGGGCCCCACATGACGGGGGTCGCCCCGGTCACCTCGCCGAACAGGTCGAGCAGACGGGCGCCCTCCTCACGGCGGCGCGACGTCGGGAGCTGTGCGCAGTAGGCGACGGGATCCTCCTGCGTCGGCTGCGTCTTCACCTCGTGGGCCATGGCGCGAGCCTACTCAGACGCCAGGAGCTGGAGGGCACGCGGAGCGGCGGCCTGCCAGAGGTCGGCCTCCGTTCATGGGCCGTGCGGTGTCGTGGAAGGGCCGTGGGTGGGGAGCCGTGGCTTATATGCCACGGCTCCCCACCAGTGGCCCGTGAAGGACACGTCGGCCCGTGGAGGACACGTCGTCGGGCCGTGGAGAACACGTCGGGCCGAGAAGTCCGTCTCACGAGGGGACGCGAAGGGGCCGACGGGAATGCCCCCGTCGGCCCCTTCCACGGCACGATGCAGCGCCCGGTCAGCCCTTCGCGCGCTCGGCCCGGTTCAGCGCCGACACGATGGCCTGCAGCGAGGCGCGGGTGATCGAGCCGTCGATGCCGACGCCCCAGAAGATCCGCTCCCCGATCTCGCACTCGATGTACGAGGCGGCCAGGGAGTCGTCGCCCTCGGTCAGCGCGTGCTCGGCGTAGTCGAGGATGCGCAGCTGCACGCCCTGGCCCGCCAGGGCCTTGACGAAGCCGTCGAGCGGGCCGTTGCCGTACCCCTCGACGGTCTCCTCGTGGTCGTCCACGCGCAGCTCGACGGTGATGCGGTCCGAGCCCTCGCCGGCCGACTCCTGGTGCACGCCGTGGAAGCCGAAGCGCCCCCAGGTGCGGGCCGGGTCCTGCGCGGGCAGGTACTCGTCGGTGAAGCAGTCCCACAGAGAGGCCGCGGAGACCTCGCCGCCCTCGGAGTCGGTGATGTTCTGGACGATGCCGGAGAACTCGATCTGCAGACGCCGCGGCAGGTCCAGGCCGTGCTCGGTGCGCAGCAGGTAGGCCATGCCGCCCTTGCCGGACTGCGAGTTCACGCGGATCACGGCCTCGTAGGAGCGGCCGATGTCCTTGGGGTCGACGGGCAGGTAGGGCACCCGCCAGACCATGTCGTCGATCTGCTTGCCGGCGGCCTCGGCGTCGGAGCCCATGCGGTCCAGGCCCTTCTTGATGGCGTCCTGGTGGGAGCCCGAGAAGGCCGTGAACACGAGGTCGCCGCCGTAGGGGACGCGCTCGGGCACGCGCATCTGGTTGCAGTGCTCGACGGTGCGGCGCACCTCGTCGAGGTCGCTGAAGTCGATCTGCGGGTCCACGCCCTGGCTGAACAGGTTCAGGCCCAGGGTCACCAGGTCCACGTTGCCGGTGCGCTCGCCGTTGCCGAACAGGCAGCCCTCGATGCGGTCGGCGCCGGCCATGTAGCCGAGCTCGGCGGCGGCGACGCCCGTGCCGCGGTCGTTGTGGGGGTGCAGGGACAGCACGATGGCCTCGCGGGGCTCCAGGTGGCGGCTCATCCACTCGATCGAGTCGGCGTAGACGTTCGGGGTCGCCATCTCGACGGTCGCCGGCAGGTTCACGATCATCTTGCGCTCGGGGGTGGGCTTGATGATCTCGGCGACCGCGTTGCACACGCGCACCGCGTACTCGAGCTCGGTGCCCGTGAAGGACTCCGGCGAGTACTGGTAGGTGATCTGCGTGTCCGGGACGGTCTCCTCGTACTTCTTGCAGAGCAGGGCGCCCTGCACGGCGATGTCGAGCACGCCGTCCTCGTCGGAGCGGAAGACCACGTCGCGCTGCACGATCGAGGTCGAGTTGTACAGGTGGACGACGGCCCGCTTCGCCCCGGCGATCGCCTCGTAGGTGCGCTCGATGAGGTGCTCGCGCGACTGGGTGAGCACCTGGATCGAGACGTCCTCGGGGATCCGGTCCTCCTCGATGAGCGTGCGCACGAAGTCGAAGTCGGTCTGGCTCGCGGCGGGGAACCCGACCTCGATCTCCTTGTACCCCATGCGCACGAGCAGCTCGAACATCCGCAGCTTGCGCTCGGCGTTCATGGGGTCGATGAGGGCCTGGTTGCCGTCGCGCAGGTCGACCGCGCACCAGCGCGGGGCGCGGGTGATGCGCACGTCGGGCCAGGTGCGATCGGGCAGCTCCGCGCGGATCTGCTCGTGGAAGGGCAGGTACTTGTGGATCGGCATGCCCGAGGGCTGCTGGGGCGTCTCGCCGTCGGAGCCGACGACGGGGAGCGACGGGTCGGCGGTCGCGGCGCGGGCCGGTACCGGGGGAACCGCCCCGGTGTGCGCGTCGGTGCGGGGATCAGCGGGGGCCGACGGGGCGCTCGCGCCGGAGGCGGAGGGCTGGGAGGTGCTGGTCGCAGTGGTGTTCACGGAAGATCCTTCGTCTGCTGATGCGGGTCGCCGGGTGGGCAGAGGAGCAGCCGCGGCGAGGTCCCGGCGTATCAGGCCTCGACGCGGCGGCTAAGCAGGAGGATCGTTCCCAGCACGTGAGTCACCGTACACCCGGTGCCGCGCGACCGATCCCCGTCTCAGAATCCGAGCCGCCCGAGCTGGCGGGGGTCGCGCTGCCAGTCCTTGGCGACCTTGACGCGCAGGTCCAGGTGCACCGAGCGGCCGAGCAGCTGATTGATGCCGGCGCGTGCGTGGGAGCCGACCTCCCGCAGCCGGGAGCCGCCGCGGCCGATGATGATGCCCTTCTGGCTGTCGCGCTCGACGAAGAGGCTCGCCCGCACCACCAGGCGCCCCTCTCCGGGGGCGACCTCGGCGAAGGGGTCGCCGTCGGGATCGGTCTCGGCGATCTCCTCGACCACCACGGCGATCGAGTGCGGGAGCTCGTCGCGCACGCCCTCGAGGGCCGCCTCGCGGATGAGCTCGGCGATGCGGTCCTCGTCGCTCTCCTCGGTGAGCTGCCCGTCGGGGTACAGCTGCGGGCTCTCCGGCAGGAGGCCGGCGATCACGCCGACGAGGTCGTCGATCTGGCGCCCGGTGACGGCGCTGATCGGGACGATCGCGTCGACGTCGAGCAGCTGGTCGACGTCCATGAGGTGCTCGGCGATCCGTTCGGGACGCACCAGGTCGCACTTGGTGACGATCGCGACCACCTTCGGCCCGCGTCGCCCCTGGCGCATCTCGGCGAGGTCCTCGGCGATGAAGCGGTCGCCGGGGCCGATCTTCTGATCGGCGGGCAGGCAGAAGCCCACCACGTCGACCTCCGTCAGTGTCTCGCGCACGAGGTCGTTCAGGCGCTCCCCCAGCAGCGTGCGCGGGCGGTGCACCCCGGGGGTGTCCACGAGGATGATCTGGGCGTCCTCGCGGGTGAGGATGCCGCGGATCGCACGGCGCGTGGTCTGCGGCTTGGAGGAGGTGATCGCGACCTTCTCCCCCACCAGGGCGTTGGTGAGCGTCGACTTGCCGACGTTCGGCCGGCCGACGAGCGCGACGAACCCGGCGCGATGCTCCGCGACGCCGCCCGCCTCGCCGGGCCCGCTGGCCCCGTCCGTCCTGTCGGCCCCGTCGGCCTCGCCGCTCCCGATGACGCTCTCAGGCATGGTGCTCCTCCTCGGAGGCGGCGGCGCCGCTCTCGTCCTCGTGCGCTGCGACGACGGGCACCGCGCCGGTGCGGGTGTCCTCTCGCTCGTCCTTGGGTGTGCGGCTGACGAGCACGGTCGCGAGCTGCTTGCGGCGCCCGCCGGTGCGGTCGGCCTCCAGATGCAGGCCCAATGCGTCGGCCTCCGCGCCGAGGATCGGGATGCGCCCGAGCGCCTTGGCGAGAAGGCCGCCCACGGTGTCGACGTCCTCGTCCTCGATGTCGAGGCCGAAGAGCTCGCCGGCGGCCCCGATGCTCTCCCGCGCCGGGACGCGGAACACGCCCTCGCCGAGCTCCTCGATGCGCAGCTCGGCGCGGTCGTGCTCGTCCGCGATCTCGCCCACGATCTCCTCGAGGACGTCCTCGATGGTGACCATCCCGGAGACGCCGCCGTACTCGTCGACGAGGATCGCGATGTGCACGCGGCGGGTCTGCATCGCGTGCAGCACCTCGTCGGCCCCGAGGAACTCGGGCAGCACCATCGGTGCGCGCATGATCTCGGCGACGGGCCGCTCGGGGCGGGGGTCCCACGGCGAGTGGATCGTGCGCATGACGTCCTTGACGTAGAGCACGCCCTGGAGGTCGTCGACCGTCTCGCCGACCACGGGGATCCGGGAGTACCCGGAGCGGACGAACAGCCGCATGGCCTTCTCCGCGGTGGTGTCCGCGGTGACCGTGACGATGTCCGTGCGCGGGACCATGATCTCGCGCACGAGCGTGTCCCCGAGGTCGAAGACGCCCTGGATCATGTCGCGCTCGGAGTCCTCGAGCTCCTCGTTCTCCATGGCCCGGTCCACGTACTGGCGCAGCTCCGCCTCGGTCGCGTACGGGCCGCCGGAGATCTTGCCGCCCGGCGTGAAGGCCGAGCCCACATGGATCATGAGGCGCGCGAGCGGGCCGAGGAGGCTGCGCACCACGCCGATCAGGCCCGAGAGCAGCGTGGAGAAGCGCTCGGGCCGGCGCCGTCCCACCGTGCGCGGGGACACCGAGACCACGAGGAAGGAGCCGACGACGGCGATCGCCACGGAGATCAGGGTGGGCAGCACCCAGCCGTCCATGGTCTCGAACACGATCGCGGTGATCGCGACGGCCATGATCGACTCGGAGATCACGCGGCCCAGGCTGATCGCGGCGAGGGTGTGCGGGGCGTCCTCGTGCTGGTGGAGCACGCGGCGGCGCACGCGCTCGGGGGCCTCGGCCTCCTCGAGGTGGCGCTCGAGGGCCGCGCGGGACGTGCCCAGCAGCGCGGCGTCGGCCGCGGAGAGCAGACCGCCGCAGACCATGCCGAGCACGGCCAGGGGGATGAGGACGAGGAGCAGCGCCGTCACTCGGCGTCCTGGCCGCGCGTGGAGAGGAAGGTCAGCAGCAGGCGACGCTGGAGGTCGAACATGACCTTCTTCTCGTCCTCCTCGGCGTGGTCGTAGCCCATGAGATGGAGCATGCCGTGGGTGGCCAGCAGCAGCATCTCCTCGACTGCGCTGTGCCCGGAGGAGGCGGCCTGCTTGGCGGCGACGCTCGGGCAGATCGCGATGTCTCCGAGGAGACCCTCGGGGGCGGCCTGGTCCTCGGTGCCCGGCGTGAGCTCGTCCATGGGGAAGCTCAGCACGTCCGTCGGCCCCGGCTCGTCCATCCACTGGATGTGGAGCTGCTCCATGGCCGACTCGTCCACGAAGAGGATCGAGAGCTCGGTGAGCGGGTGCATCCGCATCTTCTCGAGCACGAAGCGCGCGAGGTCGACGAACTCGCGCTCGTCGATGCGGGTGGTGGTCTCGTTGCGGACCTCGATGCTCATCGGCCGGTGCTCCTGCTCTCGTGCCGGCGCTGGCCGGATCCTCCGCGGCCCCCGGAGGAGCCCCTGCTCGTGCGTCCGCCCGCGCCACCGGGACCGCCGCGCCCGTCGCGGCCGCCGATCTCCCAGCGGCCGTAGGCCTCGACGATCTCGGAGACCAGGCGGTGGCGCACGACGTCCTGCGGTGTGAGGCGGCAGAAGGAGATGTCGTCGATCCCCTGCAGGACCTGCTCGACGACCTTGAGGCCGCTGGGCTGGCCGCCGGGGAGGTCGACCTGGGTGACGTCGCCGGTGACGACCATCGTCGAGTTGAAGCCGAGACGCGTGAGGAACATCTTCATCTGCTCGGGGCTCGTGTTCTGGGCCTCGTCGAGAATGATGAAGGCGTCGTTCAGGGTGCGCCCTCGCATGTACGCCAGCGGCGCCACCTCGATGGTGCCGGCGCCCATCAGCCGCGGGATCGACTCGGGGTCGAGCATGTCGTGCAGGGCATCGTAGAGCGGGCGCAGGTAGGGGTCGATCTTCTCGTTGAGCCCGCCCGGGAGGAATCCGAGCCGCTCCCCCGCCTCGACCGCGGGCCGAGTGAGGATGATGCGCTCGACCTGCTTGCTCAGGAGCATGCGCACCGCGACGGCGACGGCGAGGTAGGTCTTGCCGGTGCCGGCGGGGCCGATGCCGAAGGTCACCGTCGAGTTCTCGACGGCGTCGATGTACTGCTTCTGGCCCAGGGTCTTGGGGCGGATCGTGCGCCCGCGCGAGGAGAGAACGGCCTGCGAGAGGACGGTGTCGATGCGCTCGCCGGCGGCGCGCTCGTCGCCGTAGAGAGCGGCCGCGCGGCCGACGGCCTCGGGGGTGACGGTCTGGCCCTGCTGGGCGATCTGGATGAGCGAGCGCACGATGTGCTCGCCGCGGCGCACCGCGTCGGCGGTGCCGCGCAGCGTGACGCGGTGCCCGCGCACGACGATGTCGGCCTCCGGGACCGCCCCCTCGAGGGCGTCCAGGGCGCTGTCGGACTCGCCGAGCACCTGCAGGGGGCTGAGGTGGTCGGGGATCGAGAGGTGCCTCTCGGTGACGGAGGGCTCGGGGCCCGGTGCGGGAGTGGCGGGGTCGCTCACATCTCTCCTTCTGCGAGCTCTCCGCCCGCGAGCACGTGCGCGTGCACGTGGAAGACGGTCTGGCCGGCGTGGGCGCCGGTGTTGAAGACGAGTCGGAAGTCTCCGTCGGCGAGGTCGGCGGCGAGGTCGCCGGCCACGGAGGCCACGTGGGCCAGCAGGGACGGCTCGGTCGCGAGCTCGCGGACGTCGCGCAGGTGGGTGCGCGGCACGACGAGGACGTGGACGGGGGCCTTCGGCGAGAGGTCCTTGAAGGCGATCACCGACTCGTCCTCGTGGACGCGCTCGGAGGGGATCTCCCCCGCGACGATCCTGCAGAAGACGCACTCGGGGTCGACGCGGATCGCGGCCGCGGAGCCGGGCGTCGGGGCGCTGGCGGACTCGGTGCTCATCATGGTCCCGATTCTACGGGCCACGGGCCGACCGGGCATGCGCGTGGGGTCGACCACAGCTGGTTCATGATCCTGGCTTTCGACGGTCCCAAGGAGTTGACTGTCCCCGACTGGTTCAGTTGTCAACTACTTTCGTGAGGTCCCCGGAATGCCCAAGCTCGGAATCATCCTCTCCAGCGCCCGCCCGAACCGCGTCGCCGACCATGTGGCGCGCTGGGTCGCCGATGCGGTCGACGACCGCTTCGAGGTGGACCTGATCGACCTGCGCGAGGTCGCGCTGCCCGCCTTCGACGAGCCGCAGTCCCCGAAGTCCGGGGCCGACAAGACCACCGACCACGGCCGGACCTGGGGCGAGCGCATCGCCGCCCTCGATGCCGCCGTGATCCTCACCCCGCAGTACAACGGCTCCTACCCCGGCGCCCTGAAGAACGCCGTCGACTTCCTCTACGGCGAGTGGAGCGGCCTGCCGCTGCTGCTCATCGGCTACGGCTGGAACGCGGCGAACGAGGTGCTGCCGCTCCTGGAGACCCTCATGACCCGCGTCGGCGCCGACGTCGTCGACACGCTCGGGCTCGGCTTCCGCGAGGACCTCTCGCTCGAGGGCGAGCTGTTCGTCGCCGAGGAGAAGGTGGCCCGTCTGGCCGCGGACCTCGCCTCCCTCGAGGAGAAGGCGCTGCAGCCGGCCGCCTGACGCGCGCGCCGCGCGCTGGGAAGCGCGCGCTGGTGTGGAGCACCATCGAACACCGGGAGGGCCCGGGACCCCAGAGGTACCGGGCTTTCTCCGTTCGCTGTCCCCCGCTCAGAGGACTGCGCTCAGCCCCAGCGGCCGATCAGTGCGCTGATCACGGAGAGGGCCGCAGGGCCCGCGGTCGAGGAGCGCAGCACCTCGGGGCCCAGCAGCACGGAGCGCGCACCGGCCTCTTTCAGCTGCGCGAGCTCCTCCGGGGAGATCCCGCCCTCGGGCCCGACGACCACCACGATCTCGGGCACCCCGGCAGGCACCTCGTCGGCCCGCAGGGCGCGCAGCTCCTCGGCGAGCCCCATGAGCCCCACCGACTCCTGCTCGTGCAGCACGAGGAGCATGGCGCCCGCCGCGGAGCGCGCACGCAGATCCTCGACGAGCTGGGCGCTGGTCCGGGCCTCGTCGACCGCGGGGATGCCGCGCCGGCGGCACTGCTTGACGGCAGCGCGCACGGTGTTCTCCCAGCGCGCGCGGCCTTTGCGCAGCTTCTCGCCCATCCAGACGGACACCGAGCGCTGCGCGATCCAGGGCGTCACCCTGTCCACGCCGAGCTCGGTCGCCGACTCGATCGCCTGCTCGTCGCGTCCGCCGGTGGCCAGCGCCTGCACGAGGGCGAGGCGCGGTGAGCGGGTGACCGGATCCGAGGGCGCCTCGAGCAGACGCAGGGACAGCTCCTCCTTGCGCGCCTCGGTCACCTCGGCGCGGGCCTGACGGCCGTCCGCGTCGCTCAGCAGGATCCGCTCCCCCGTGCGGATGCGCGCGACCTTCGCCGCGTGCCTGCCCTCCTCGCCGGAGAGGTCGTAGCGCGACCCCTCGTCGAGAGCCGCGAGGGCGTCGTCGAGCACGAGGAAGGCGGCGGGGGTGTCGGGCACGGGATGGCTCCTCGGCGGATCGGGTCTCAGCGCTCGCGGAGGCGATCGCGCAGCTTGCCGAACATACCGTGCGATCCGCGCCGGCCGGAGCTGGCGGCGGGCTTCTCCTCGTCGCGGACGCTCGCGAGCTTCTCGAGCAGCTCGCGCTGCTCGTCGTCGAGCCGGGTGGGGATCTGCACGTCGAGCTCGACGCGGATGTCGCCGCGGGTGCTGCGGCGCAGCGGGGTGACGCCGAGGCCCTTGAGGACGATCTCGTCCTCGGGCTGGCTGCCCGCCTGGATCTCCACGGTGCGCTCGCCGTCGAAGGTCTCCAGGGGGATGCTCGCGCCGAGCGCGGCGGCGGTCATCGGGACCCGCAGACGGGTCACGAGGTCCGTGCCCTCGCGCACGAAGACGTCGTGCTCGGCGACGGAGAGCTCGACGAAGAGGTCGCCCGCGGGGCCGCCGGCCTCGCCGACCTCGCCCTCTCCGCGCAGCTGGATGCGGGTGCCGTCCTCGACGCCCGCGGGGATCCGCACGGTCACGGTGCGCTCGCTGGGAGTGCGGCCGTGGCCGGAGCACTGGGTGCAGGGCGACTCGATGACGTCGCCGTGGCCGCCGCAGACGGGGCACGGCGCCATCGTCACCATCTGGCCGAGCAGCGACTGCGCGACGCGCTGGACGTGGCCGCTGCCGCTGCAGTTGGTGCAGCGGGTGGGGCTCGTGCCGGGCTCGCAGCAGGAGCCCTGGCAGCGATCGCAGGCGACGGCGGTGCGGAAGGTGACGTCCTGCTCGGTGCCGAAGACGACGTCGCGCAGGCTCACCTCGGTGCGCCGCAGCACGTCGCCTCCGCGGCGCTGGCGCGGGGTGGGACCCTGCCCGCGGCCGCGCATGCCCGAGGCGCCGGCGAACATGTCGAAGATGTCCGAGAAGTCGAAGGACGCCCCGCCGGGGAACCCGCCCATGCCGGGGCCGCCGCCCATGTCGTACTGGCGGCGGCGGTCGGGGTTCGAGAGGGTCTCGTAGGCCTGGGAGACCCGCTTGAACTTCTCCTGCGCCTCGGGGTCGGGGTTGACGTCCGGGTGCAGGGAGCGGGCGAGCTTGCGGTAGGCCTTCTTGATCTCGTCGGTCGAGGCCTCGCGGCTGACGCCGAGCAGCTCGTAGTAGTCGTCGTTCACGAAGGGGTCCTTGCTGTGGCGGTGGTTCGGTGGGGCGCGGGCGGAAGCGTCGGGAGCCTCATCACGGGGACGAGCATCAGCCCAGGAAGCGGGAGACGTAGCGCGCGAGGGCCTGGACGGTGGAGATGCCGGTCACGTAGTCCATCCGGGTGGGGCCGAGGATCGCCAGGTGCGAGCCGTCACGGTACCCGGCGCCCACGAGGGACGCCTGGGCGAGCGCGTGCTCGGGGATCTCCTGGCCGATGCGCACCTCGACCGCTCCGGGCTCGGCGCGCATCGAGCCCAGCAGGCGCAGCAGCACGAGCTGCTCCTCGAGCACGTCCAGGAGCGGCTCGACCTGCGTGGTGAAGTCCCCTGCCGAGCGCGCGAGGTTCGCGGCGCCGGCCATGATGATGCGGTCCTCGGTGCGGCTGTCGGCGAGGCCCAGCAGGGCGTCGACGACCTCGCGGCACGCCTCCTGTGCCCCGGCGGGGCTGCGGGTGACGAGCTCGGCGAGCGGATCGTGGAGGTCGGTGACCTCGCGGCCGACGACGGCCTGGTTCATGCGTGCGCGCAGGTCCGCGTAGAAGTCCGTGTCGAACTCGACGGAGCGCCCTGCGAGCAGCGGGATGGTGCGCTGGTCGACCTGGCCGGACTCGGTGATGAGGACGACGAGCAGGAGCGCGTCAGCCACCTTCACGAGCTCGACGTGGCGCACCCGGGCCTGCCGCACCGCCGGGTACTGCACGAGCGCGACCTGGTGGGTGAGCTGGGCGAGCAGACGGACCGTGCGCGTCAGCAGCTCGTCCAGGTCGCCCGCGTCGTCGAGGAAGGAGCGGATCGCGCGCTTCTCCGGCGAGGACAGCGGCTTGATCGCGGCGACGTGGTCGACGAAGGCGCGATAGCCCTTGTCGGTGGGGACCCGGCCGGCGGAGGTGTGGGGCTGGGTGATCAGCCCCTCCTCCTCGAGCAGCGACATGTCATTGCGGACCGTCGCCGCCGAGACCCCCAGATCGTGGCGGTCCAGCAGGGACTTCGAGCCCACGGGCTCGCGAGTGGCGACGTAGTCCTCGACGATCGCGCCCAGGATCTGCAGCCTGCGCTCCTCCACGTGCTCACCTCCCATGCGCTGGCACTGTTCGCTTCCGAGTGCCAATCCTACGCGTCGCCGACGCCGCTCCACGAGAGGTGTTCGCCACCGGTGTACGGTGTCGGCCGTGTCACCGCGATCCTTCCCCGACCGCTACGGCCAGGACGTCCTCTCCTCGCCCGCGCCCTCCCACCACCGCCGCGCCCCGCAGGCCGCCGACGTGCCCGCGCAGCGGGATCTCGTCGTCGAGGAGGCATCCACGGGCTTCACCGGCGCGATCGTGCGCCTCGAGAAGATCGCCGGCGAGCTCGTCGTCGAGCTCGAGGACGGACGCGGCCGGCGCCGCGGCTTCCCGATGGGCCCCGGCTTCATGATCGACGGCAGGCCGGTGCGCCTGGTGCCGCCGCAGCGCGCCGCTGCCGCCGCTCCGGCCCGGCAGCGCTCCGCCTCCGGCTCCGTCTACGTGCAGGGCGCGAAGGCCCGCACCGCCCGTGCCTCGCGGATCTGGGTCGAGGGCAAGCACGACGCCGAACTGGTGCAGAAGGTGTGGGGCCACGACCTGCGCATCGAGGGCGTGGTCGTCGAGATGCTCGACGGCGCCGACAATCTCGCCGAGCGCGTGCGCGACTTCGCCCCTGGCCCGGGCCGACGCCTGGGCGTGCTGGTCGACCACCTGGTCAAGGGCTCGAAGGAGACGCGGCTTGCCGAGGAGACCATGCGCCTTCCCGGCGCGCGCGGGAACGTGCTGATCCTGGGCCACCCGTACGTCGACGTCTGGCAGGCCGTACGCCCCGCACGCGTCGGACTCCAGGCGTGGCCCCACGTGCCCCGCGGCACCGACATCAAGGTCGGGACGCTGCGGGCGCTCGGCTGGCCGCACGCCGAGCAGGCCGACATCGCCGAGGGCTGGCAGCGGATCCTCGCGACCGTCCGCTCCTACGCCGACGTGGAGCCGACCCTCTCCGGGCGCATCGAGGAGCTCATCGACTGGGTGACCACCGAGTCCTGAGCCGTGCGACGGGGGCTTTCCCCCGGGACGCGCAGCGGAACTCCCCCGCGCGCTGGCGTGATCCGCCCGATAGGCTCGTGGCGCACGTGAACCCGCTCGGCCTGCGCGACCGCGCTGCGGAGCGATCGAACCGGACGAGGAGCGATCCCATGAGCGAGAACAACGGACCCGTCGACCCGTATCGGCCGACGCAGGACGACGGCACGGACCAGCCCGGGTGGGCGGCCGACCCTGCGCAGGCCGGCGCCGCACCCGAGGGCGTCCCCGGTGACGAGGGGACGGACGCGTCCGGCGGCAGCGCATCCGCCGAGAGCACCGCCGCGGACGGGGCGGCCTCGGCGGTCGCCGCGGACGGGACGTCCGTCGATGAGGGCGGGGCCTACGCCGTGGAGAACGAGTTCTCCGCTCCGCGTCCGACGGACGACGGGCAGGCCTCGGACCCGACGTGGGGACCGGCTCCGGATCCGGCGACGACGTCCGGCGAGTCCGCGGCGTACGAGCAGGCCTCCCCCTATGGGCACCCCTCCCCCTACGGGCAGGCCACTCCGTACGGGCAGGCATCGCCCTACGGGCAGGCGTCTCCCTACGGCGCGGGCGAGGCGTCGCAGTCGTCCGCCGCGGGTGCGGCACCGGGCGGCCAGCAGAGCGGCTACGGCTACGGCCACGGCGGGCCCGCGCAGAGCTCCGGGCAGGCAGGTTCCCAGGGCGCGGCTCACCCGAACCCCGCCGATGGGCAGAGCGGATACCAGCAGAACTCCGGGTACGCGCAGAACACCGGGTACGCGCAGGGCGCGAGTGGGCAGCAGGGCGCTGGCGGACAGCAGGGCGCCTACCAGCAGATCCCGGGCCCGACCCCCGCGGGCGACTGGTCGAACACTCCCCCTCCGCACATCAAGGGCGTGTACCCGGGGCCGCTCACCGGGCAGCCGACCGCCGAGTCCGACGTGAAGCTGTGGTCGATGCTCGCGCAGCTCGCCGTGGTGATCGGGTACCTCATCAGCTTCGGCACGCTCGGCTGGCTCGGGCCGCTGATCATCTTCCTGGTCTTCAAGGACCGCAACCGCTTCATCCGCTTCAACGCGGCCGAGGCGCTGAACGCGGCGATCGCCGTGATCATCGCGGAGATCGTGCTGACGATCGTGTGCGGGATCCTCGCCCTGATCTCCCTGGGGATCCTCTCGTTCCTCTTCGTGGTGGTCGCCGTCCCCGCGGTCCTGCACATCATCTTCGCGATCATGGGCGCCGTGAAGGCGAACGACCGCCAGTGGTGGAACTACCCCATGAACATCCGCCTCGTGAAGTGAGCCGGTGGCCGCGCGAGCGGTCGCCGCGTCGGACGACGGGAGGGCCCGGGATCATCTGGTTGATCCCGGGCCCTCCCGTCGTCCGGATGATGCCGATGCCGGCACGTCGACTACCTCCAGGTGACGCCGTCCACCTCGTACTCGCGGAGACGATGGCGCATCATCTCGCGCAGCAGGTCGACCGGGACCGGCCGCCCGTACGGGAGCTTCACGGTGCCCTTGCCGGTCTCGAAGTCCTCCAGCCGCGCGTCGAAGGCCTCGCGGGTGCTGGGCGTGAAGGCCGCGTTCGCGTGCTTCGCGTGGGTGCTGACCACGAACAGGATCATGCCCTGCGGGTGCACCCAGGCGAGGTTGCCCCATTTCAGCTGCTCGCTCGCCTCGGGGACGACCTCGCGCGCGAGCTCGCGCAGCTGCTGGGCGAGCTCGAGGGCGGGGCCGTCCAGCCCGGCGAAGTACTCCTCGACGGTCTTCGGCTTCTCGGTGCGCGCGGTCATGCGGACAGTCTGGCACCGGCCCCGCGCCCGTGCACGGGATCCCGTGCATCCGCACCCGGAGGACGCGGCGCTGATGGCACCTGACGTCAGGGCACGAGGTCGCGGATGACGGCGTCGGCCAGCAGGCGGCCCTCCCGCGTGAGCACCGCCCTGCCCTCGGCGAGGGCGTGGGGATCGAGGTGGCCGCGATCCCGGTGGACGGCGAGCATCCCGCGGGTCTGCGCGGGCACCTCTTCGACCGGGAGCCCGTCGGCGATGCGCAGCTCGAGCATGATCCGCTCGAGGAGGCGATCCTGCTCGGTCAGCTGCTCGGACTCCTGCACGGGCAGGACGCCCTGGGAGAGCATGCCGGCGTAGCGGCTGGGGTGCTTGACGTTCCAGGCCCGCATGCCGCGCCGATGCCTGTGCGCACCGGGGCCGATCCCCCACCAGTCCGCACCGCGCCAGTAGGCGAGGTTGTGACGGCAGCGCTCGGCGGTGGTGCGGGCGAAGTTCGAGACCTCGTACCACTGCAGTCCGTGCGCGCTGGTGAGGTCGTCGATGAGCTCGTACTTGTCGGCCATGTCATCCGGATCGGGCTCGGAGATCTCGCCGTGGCGCAGCCGGCGGGCCATCGCCGTGTTCCCCTCGATGATCAGCGAGTAGGCGGAGAGATGGTCGACGTCGCAGGCCAGGGCCGCGCGCACCGACGTCTCCACGTCGGCGACGGTCTCGCCCGGCGTCCCGTAGATCAGATCGAGGCTCACCGAGAGCCCGGCGTCCTTCGCCCAGGCGACGGCCTGCGGGACCCGCTCGGGATCATGCGTGCGGTCCAGCGTCGCGAGCACGCTGCGCACCGCGGACTGCATGCCGAAGGAGACGCGGGTGATCCCGCCCTCGACCAGGGTGCGCAGCGACTCGGGGGTGACGGAGTCCGGATTCGCCTCGGTCGTGACCTCGACGTCCGGCGCGAAGGGCACGAGGGAGCGCAGATAGGAGAGCATCGCGACGAGATCGTCGGCGGGAAGCAGGGTGGGTGTGCCGCCGCCGAAGAACACCGTGGAGACCCGGTCGTAGTCGATGCCGTGGGCCGCGTCGTCCGCGAGGGCCAGATCCATCTCGCGCATGGCGTTGGCGGGGTATTCGCGCTGGGACCCGCCGCCGCCCAGCTCGGTCGCGGTGTAGGTGTTGAAGTCGCAGTATCCGCAGCGCACCGCGCAGAACGGCACGTGGATGTAGACCGAGAGGTCGCGCGATCTCCCGGTCTGGTCCGCCTCGGGCGCGAGGGCTGTCGTGGTGCTCATCCGGGATTCTCCTCGCTGCGGCCGGGGATCTCGATGCCGGGCAGGGGCTCCAGATCCGTCAGGGCGTCGTGCAGTGTGATCGGGAGCGGCGGGATCCGGCGGGCGAACTCCTCCGCGCTCATGGCCTGCAGCTCCCTGCCGAGCTCGATGGCCGTGTCCTCGAGCATGGCCGCGCGGACGGCACGCTCCCAGCCCTCGGCCGCTTCGCCCAGGAACAGCACCCATCGCACGTCGCCCGTGCGCAGGTCCAGCACCTGCAACGAGCCGACGTCGGCGACCGAGCCATCGGCGGGGCCGAGGGCGATCCCGGCGAGGGCCGGCGCGACCTCGAACTCGAGGACGAAGTCGGCGAACTCCCCCGGCCGGGGCCATCCGCGGGGCACGTGCCGTCGGAACCCGCGACGCCCGGGCCGGGCCAGGCCCCGGCCGTCCCGCAGCCGGTGGACGAGGCCCGTGCGCGTGCCCATCCGGGCCTCGCCGTTCCTGCGCCCGAGGGAGATCGTCTGGATGTTCGCGATGCCCCGCTTCTCCGGGGACGTGAACCGGGTCCCTCGCTCCACATGCGTCTGCAGCGAGTGCTCGGCGTCCACGCGCAGCGCCTCGCGCTGCTGGTCGCGGATGACCGCGGCGCGATCGGCCGGAAGCTCCAGGCGGACGGCGTTCCACAGCGTGGGCACCGCAGGCGCGTCGGCCGCCTCGGACAGCTCCTGCTCGTATGTGGCGTGCAGGTCCTGAAGATGGCTCTCGTCCGTCGGCGCGGAGAGGGCGGCGGCGAGCTCGAGCATGACGTCCGGGTGGGCGCGGGAGACGGTCTCATCGAGCAGCACGGCGGGCAGCGCCGGGACGCGCCGGCGCAGCCGCTCCGGATCGATGTCGCGCAGCTCTCGGCCGAGGTCGAGGCAGCGACGATAGGGGAAGCCGTCCCGGATCGCCTCGTTCCACAACGCCGCCGCCCTGCCCGTGAAGAGCATCCAGCGGACCTCCTGGCGCGCCGGATCGGCGACCAGGAGCGATCCGATCTCTGTGCGCGGCCAACCGGGACGGGGCAGGCATCCGGCCAGCAGCGGGGCCAGTCGATCCCTGAGCATCGGCAGCATGCTCCGATCCGGAGCGGGCCTGAGATCTTCCTTCTCGTCCGCGGACGGGGCCGGGCCGCGCAGCACCTTCCCATCGCTCATGCGCACCGAGGTGCCGCCGATCTGCTCCACCGACTGCGGCGCGAGGGCGTCCAGGAGGAGCAGTCGCAGGTCCACGATCCCGTCGGCCGGCGACCATGCCGCGGCTCCGGAGGCACCCTGCGCCCGCGCCTCGGTGTTCTCCCGGTCCAGCCGCTCGGCCCGCGCGTGGTCCGCGAGGATCGCAGCGGCCAGATAGGACGGGACCTCGAGCCGCAGGCCGTCCTCGAGACCGGGGACGTCGCGCACCTCGCGCGGCCCGGACGCCGGTCCGGAGTCGCAACCCGCTGCTGCGGCGGTCGTCGACGGGTTCGACCCGCTCGTCGTCCGTTCGTACCTGTACCAGGTGCGCCCCAGCACGTCCCCCGCGTCCTGGGAGACCGAGACCGTGCGCAGGAGGGTGCCGTCGTGATCGAGGGCGAGGCGGTCGGAGACCGTGGTCGTGTCGGCTCCGTGGAGCACTCCGTCGACCTCGTAGGAGACCCGCCCGATCCCGGCGCGGGGCACCAGGTGGAGCGCATCGCCCTCGGCGATGACGCGGCCCTCGCTCGAGGCCGGTGTGTCCAGCAGGGTGCCGTCGAGCTCCCACCATGCGGTCGGCGGCGCGCCGTCGACGGTCTCGGTGAAGGCGCCGTCCGAGGAGATCTCGAGCTTCGCACCTGCCGCCGTGGCGAATCCCGACGGGGGCGCCGAGGGAACCTCGTGCACCCAGCGCTTCGCGAGAGCGGGACTGTGCCCTTCCTGGCCGGTGCCGAGCAGGACCGGGTCCGTCGCGCCCGTGAGCGTCCAGTGCCCCGCGACCGGGCACGATGGCGTGGACCGGCCCGGGGACTGCGGGGCCGCGGCCATCACTTCTTCTTCGCGTCCTTGTTGCCGCTGTCGCCGCCGCCGTCCGAGGAGAGCGCGGCGATGAAGGCCTCCTGCGGCACTTCGACGGAGCCGATGTTCTTCATGCGCTTCTTGCCCTCCTTCTGCTTCTCCAGCAGCTTGCGCTTGCGCGAGATGTCGCCGCCGTAGCACTTGGACAGCACGTCCTTGCGCATGGCGCGAATGTTCTCGCGGGCGATGATGCGGGAGCCGATGGCGGCCTGGATGGGCACCTCGAACTGCTGGCGCGGGATGAGGTTCTTGAGCTTGCCGGCCATCTCGACGCCGTAGTGGTAGGCCTGCTCGCGGTGCACGACGGCGCTGAAGGCGTCGACCGGCTCTCCCTGCAGCAGCATGTCGACCTTCACGAGGTCGGCGGCCTGCTCGCCCTCGACGTCGTAGTCCAGGGACGCGTAGCCCTTGGTCCGGGACTTCAGCTGGTCGAAGAAGTCGAAGACGATCTCGGCGAGCGGCAGCGTGTAGCGCAGCTCGACGCGGTCCTCCGAGAGATAGTCCATGCCCAGCAGGCTGCCGCGCTTGGACTGGCACAGGTCCATGATCGCGCCGATGAACTCGCTCGGGGCCAGCAGCGTGGCCCGGGTGATCGGCTCGCGGATCTCGCGCACCTTGCCCTCGGGGAAGTCCGAGGGGTTGAGCACGTCGACCTCGGTGCCGTCCTCCATGGTCACGTGGTAGATCACACTCGGGGCGGTCGCGATGAGGTCGAGGTCGAACTCGCGCTCGAGGCGCTCGCGGATGATCTCGAGGTGCAGCAGCCCCAGGAAGCCCACGCGGAAGCCGAATCCGAGCGCCGTCGAGGTCTCGGGCTCGTAGTTCAGGGCCGCGTCGTTGAGCTTGAGCTTGTCCAGCGCGTCGCGCAGGTTGGGGTAGTCCGAGCCGTCGATCGGGAACAGGCCCGAGAACACCATCGGCTTGGGATCCGAATAACCGGCGAGGGGCTCGGTGGCGCCGTGGCGCGCGGAGGTGACGGTGTCGCCGACCTTCGACTGGCGCACGTCCTTCACGCCGGTGATGAGGTAGCCGACCTCGCCGGGGCCCAGGCCCTGGGTGGGGATCGGCTCCGGGGAGATCACGCCGAGCTCGAGCAGGTCGTGCTCGGCTCGCGTGGAGAGCATCTCGATGCGCTCGCGGGCCGAGAGCCGGCCGTCGAAGACGCGCACGTAGGTGACGACGCCCCGGTACGTGTCGTACACGGAGTCGAAGATCATCGCGCGGCAGGGGCCGTTCGCGTCGCCCGTCGGGGCGGGCAGGGTGCGCACCACGTGGTCGAGCAGCTCGGGCACGCCCACGCCGGTCTTGCCGGAGACGCGCAGCACGTCGTCGGGGTCGACGCCGACGAGCTGGCCGATCTCGGCCGCGTACTTCTCGGGCTCGGCGCCGGGGAGGTCGATCTTGTTGAGCACCGGGATGATGGTGAGGTCGTTCTCCATCGCCAGGTAGAGGTTCGCGAGGGTCTGCGCCTCGATGCCTTGGGCCGCGTCCACCAGCAGGATCGCTCCCTCGCAGGCGGCGAGGGAGCGGGAGACCTCGTAGGTGAAGTCCACGTGCCCGGGGGTGTCGATCATGTTCAGCGCGAAGTTCGTGCCGTCGACCTGCCAGGGCATGCGCACGGCCTGGCTCTTCACGGTGATGCCGCGCTCGCGCTCGATGTCCATCCGGTCGAGGTACTGAGCGCGCATCGCCCGCTCGTCGACGACGCCGGTGAGCTGGAGCATGCGGTCGGCCAGCGTCGACTTGCCGTGGTCGATGTGCGCGATGATGCAGAAGTTCCGGATGCGCTCCGAGGGCGTCGAGGCGGGCTGGATGTCGCTCGCGGCATCGGCGGGGATCCTCGGGGTCACCGGCATCTGTCCTCTCATCGGGGCGCCGACGGGCACTTCCCGGGGCGCACGCTGGCAGCACCAGCCATGGTCTCATGACGGGCGCGGATCGCGAGGCCGAGGGGCCGCTTGGGGGCGCACATCACCCGGGCCCTGCCGCGCCCTTCCCATGGTGCGCGCCGCTGCCCCGCGTCGGGCTGCTGTCTACGATGGGCGCGATCCGCACCGCCCCGCAGCGACCGCACCGACCGCACAGGAGGACCCCGCATGTCCCTCGGCTCCCGACTCGGCTCGATCCTCACCCGCGCCGCCCGCTCCCGCACGGTGCGCCGGGCCGCACGCGATCTCGGGCGCAGCGCCGCGGACGCGCTGCGCAGCGGCGACGGCGGCGGCTCCCGCAGTGACGGTCATCGATCCCGGGGGCAGTCCCACGGGACGTCCCGCGGGCAGACGGGCGGCTCCGCCGGCGAGCACGCGGTGCTGCGCGACCGATCCTCCTCCCCTGCCCCGGCCATCTCCTATGTGCCGAGCGCCGATGGGGACGCCGATCCCGGCGAGATCGTCTGGGCCTGGGTCCATTTCGAGGAGGACATCGCGCAGGGCAAGGACCGCCCGGTGCTCGTCCTCGCCCTCGAGGACGCGTCGGTGGGCGGCGCCGATGGCTCCGGGCAGGCGGTCGTCGCCCTCATGCTCACCTCCCGCGATCGCGGGCAGGGCACCCACACCGACGAGCACGGCGCGACCTGGGTCGACATCGGCACCGGTTCGTGGGACTCCCAGCACCGCCCTTCCGAGGTGAGGGTGGACCGTCTCCTGAGGATCCCCGCCTCCGCGGTGCGCCGGGAGGGCGCGCGCGTGGACCGCGACCGGTTCGACGCGGTCGTCGCCGAGGCGCGCCGGGTGCACGGCTGGTCGGCGTGACCGGGGCCCCGGCGTGACCCGGGCGCGTGACCTGGGCGCGACACGTCACATGGTCGCGGGATTCCGGGGTCGTTGCTGGTAACCTCGTCTGCTGTATGTGTGACATACCGCCCGGTGTGCGCACACCCGGTCGCCCGCCGTGTCAGGGCCGACCGGAGTGAGCGTCTCGGGTGCGTGACCGCGGCAGCGACCCGGCACCGACGTCTCCAGGCGATCCCCACCGCCCGTCCCCGTCGTGGCCGTTCCTCTGCAGCTGCGGACGTTCCACCACATCCCAGAGCAAGAGAAGAGTCCCGTGGCAAACATCAAGTCGCAGATCAAGCGCAACAAGACCAACGAGAAGGCCCGTCTGCGCAATCGCGCCTACAAGAGCGAGCTGAAGACCTACGTGCGCAAGGTGCGCACCGCCGTCGCCGCCGGTGACGCGGATGCCGCGCAGTCGGCCCTGCAGGTCGCCTCGCGCAAGCTCGACAAGGCCGCCTCGAAGGGTGTCATCCACAAGAACCAGGCCGCGAACCGCAAGTCCGGTCTCGCGAAGCTCGTCGCCGGCGTCGCCGCCTGAGACGGCTCCTGCCTTTCACGAGGGCCCCGCACCGTTCGGTGCGGGGCCCTCGTGCATGCGGGGTCAGCGGGTGCGACGGGCGCGCGAGATCTCGATGACCATGCGCTGCACGGACCACTGGGGATCGCGCCCCGCGCCCTTGACCTCGTGATCCGCCTGTGCGACGGCGTTCAGTGCGCGGGCGAGCGAGCGGTCGCTCCATCCGCGCGCGTCGCGGGAGAGGTTCTTGACCATCCACTCGGGCATGCCGAGGCTGCGCGCGGAGGCGCCGGGCGTGGAGACCTTCGCGAGGCCCCGCATCTTCGAGGCCATCGCCGCGACGAGCGGCACCGGGTCGGCGCCGGCCAGGCGAGCCTGCTGCAGCAGCACGAGGGCCTCGGCCTCGCGTCCGGCGATGGTGGCGTCGGCGACGGCGAAGGCGGTGGTCTCCACGCGTCCTGCCGTCACCCCGCGCACGTGCTCGAGGGTGACGGGCGCTGCCTGCTCCCCGTTCTCCGGGGTGGTGTCCTCGATGAGCTGGCGGCTGATGGCCGCGAGCTCGGAGAGGTCGGTGCCGAAGGCGTCGACGAGGGCGGATGCGGCGTCGGGCTGGATCCGGCGCCCGGCGCGGGTGAACTCGGCGGTGACGAAGGTCTGCTTGTCGCCGGCGCGCTTGAGCGGATCGGCCGCGACGCGCTGGACCCCGGCCTTCTTGAGGGCGTCCAGGAGCTTCTTCCCGCGGTTGCCGCCGCGGTGGACGAGCACGAGGGAGACGTCGTCCTCCGGGGTCTTGATGTAGCTGCTGACCTCGTTGACGAGCGACTCGGGCGCGGACTGCAGGTCGGGCACGACCACGAAGCGCCCCTCCCCGAACAGGGACGGGCTCGTGACCTGGGCGAGCGCGCCCGCGACGGCGGTCTCGCCGCCGATCTCGTGGATCGCGACCTCCGGATCCCTCTCGCGCGCGAGGGCCTTCAGCCGCTCGAGGGCGCGCGCGGCGATCAGCGGCTCCGTCCCGTGGACGAGCACCACGGGCGCGAGGTCGACGCTGTGCCAGGCGACGTCGGCCATCGGCAGCTCCTTCGTGATCGGCGGGTCGGGCGGGGTCTGAGGAGGCGGCGCGCCGCGGCGGACGCGCGAGGCCGCCCTCCGGGGCGGTCCGGCGGACCCGCTCGATCCTATCCGGCCGGGCCGACGCCCCGCGGACTCAGCGGGTCGTCGACGGGGAGCAGGACGGTGCCGTCGACGTCCGTGCGCGCGGAGCGCGCCCCGAGCCTCTCCGCGATCGAGAGGGTCTGCGGCGAGGGATGCCCGAAGGTGTTGTCCTTGCCGACGGTGAACAGCATGACCTGAGGTGACAGTGCGTCGTAGAGTCCTGCGGTCTGTCGCTTGGAGCCGTGGTGGGCGGTCTTCACGATGGTCGCCGGGCCGGGCCGGGCGGCGAGCAGGCGCGCCTGGCCGACGGGCTCGAGGTCCCCGAGCCCCACGTAGCTCACGCCGTCCGGCCACGTGGCGCGCACGACGACCGAGCAGTCGTTGAAGTCGTCTCCTTCGCCCCCGGTCTCGAGGTGGGACGCCTGGCGGGCGTCGTCGGCAGATGCCGGCCAGAGGACGTCCAGTCCGAGAGATCCCTCCGTCTCCGTCATGCCGGCGGCGACGGGGGTGACCGGCACGTCGGGGACGGTCTTGGACAGTGCCTCGGGCAGAGGGCACACCCATTGCGCCGTCGGCGTCCGCTCCCCCGTCAGGGCGTCGATCCCGCCCACGTGATCGGCATGGGGATGCGTGAGGACGAGCAGATCGATCCGGGTGACGTGCAGACGATCGAGGCACGAGCGCAGCGCATCGGGGTCGGGGCCCGTGTCCACGAGCACGGTCGCGGGCTCGCCGTCCCCGGGGCTCCCGAGGGCGACGTCCGCGTCCTCGGAGCGCTCGCGCAGCAGCACCGCGTCCCCCTGCCCGACGGCGCAGGCGGCGACGCGCCAGTCGTCGGCGCCGACCCCCGGGACCGGAAGGCGCTGGGCGAGCGGCGGGGCGAGCACGCCCACGAGGACCGCCGCGAGGACGAACCGGACGATCCGCGAACGGTGGCCCAGCACCCCGGCGACGACGAGAGCGATCGCGAGCAGCGCGAGCACCGCACCCCATGCGCCGTCGGGCACCGCGATGCGGGAGCCGGGCAGGGAGTCGGCCGTGCGCGCCACGAGGATGACCAGGTGCGCGCCGCCCGCGGTGAGCTGCCACAGCGGGGTCGCCAGAGCGGGCGCGGCGGGGCCGATGAGCGTCGCGATCATCCCGATGATCGTGGCGGGGCCGACGATCGGGGCGACCGCCATGTTCACGGGCACCGCCCACACCGACACCTCGGGGGTGAGGAGCACGAGCACGGGTGTGCATGCGAGCTGCGCGGCGAGGGGCACGGCGAGGAGCAGTGCCCAGGTGCGCGGGATCCTCTCCCCGCTGATGCTCACGGCCGCGTTCGCCATGGCGGGGGCGAGCACGAGGATCGCGGCGGTCGCGAGGGCGGAGAGCAGGAAGCCGGCGGAGGCGGCCGTCGCGGGGTCGAGGCAGGACCACAGGGCGATCGCCGCGCCGAGCGCGGCGACCGGGGAGGCGCGCACGCCCATGAACCGGGCGGCCAGGATCGGCGCCGCCATCGTCGCCGCGCGCAGCACCGACGGCTCGTCCCCGACGAGCGCCACGTATGCGGCGCCGGCGACCGCCGCGGCCGCCACACGGGGGCGCCGCGGGACGCCGAGCAGCAGGGCCGGGACGAGCACGGCGCCGAGGACCAGCGCGATGTTCGCCCCGGAGACCGCGACCAGGTGCGAGATGCCGGCCCGGCGCATGATCTCCTCGGTCTCGGTGGACATGCCGCTGGTGTCGCCCGTGGTCATCCCGCGCGAGAGGGCGGCCTCGTCGTCCGGCAGCGACGCCGTGAGGTCGCGGGCGGTCTCGCGGACGTGCTGGCCGGGTCCGTGCGCCGCCTCGAGGACGTCCACGCGTGCGGCGGCGAGGATGACGATGCCGTCGGTCTGGGCGACGCGGGCCCGCACCCGGATCACGTCGTGGTCGTGCACGGGGTCGAGGAGCTCCTTCCCTCCGGTGACGAGCATGCGGGTCGAGGCGGACAGCGCCGCCTCCTCGGATCCGATCCGCGCGGGTCCGGGACGCAGGCGCACCATCACCTGGCGGCGGTCCTCGGCCCCGGGGAGCGTGCTCGAGGACTCCTGGCTGTCACCGGTGGCCACCGCCTCGAGCTCGACGATGCGGCCGGTGGCGGAGGCGTCCTCGAGGGCGAGGACCGTGGTCTCGTGGCGATAGACCCCGGGCAGCAGCAGTGCGGCGCCGAGGCCGATGAGCACGAGGTGCGCGCCGACGGCGGTGATCGCCCCGGGGCGCCGCAGGCAGGCGGCGCCGCACAGGGCGAGCGCGGCGAGTGCGAGCAGGAGGAGGAGTGCGGCCCTGATGCCGCAGGCGATGCCGAGCACCGCGAGGGTCCAGAGCACCGCCGCGGCGGGGACGGTGCGCAGGTCGGCGCGGGTGAGCACGCTCAGACCGTTGCCTGCGGACGGATCTTCTCGAGGGTCGCCGGGCCGATGCCGGAGACCTCGGCGAGGTCGTCGACGCTCGCGAAGGGTCCGTTCTGCTCCCGGTGGTCGATGATGCGCTGGGCGATGGCCGGCCCGACTCCGGGGAGCTCGTCGAGCTGGTCGGCGTCGGCCGTGTTGATGTCGATGGCGCCTGCACCTGGGCCGTCGGCCGAGGCCGCGCTGCCGCTGCCCTGTCCCGCATCGGCCGCGCTCCCGGACGCGGCCCCTCCCCCGGAGGTGCCCACTCCTCCGGTGCCCCCGGTAGCCGCCTCCCCGGAAGGCTCCTCCCCTTCCTCGGGGACGTGGATCTGCTCGGCGTCGACGAGGACGCGCGCGAGGTTGACGGAGGTCAGGTCCGCGGTCTTCACCGTCCCGCCCGCCTTCTCGAGGGCGTCGGCGACGCGGGAGCCGGCCGGGAGCTCCACCACCCCGGGCTCCTTCACGGCGCCCGAGACGTAGACGACCACGGTGCCCTCCCCCGCGTCCCCGGGGGCGTCGGCACCGTCAGCGGCCGCTGCCCCGGACGGCGAGGCGGAGGCGAATGGTGCGGGTGACGCCGCAGCGTCGGCCGCTCCCTGTTCTGCGGGCTCGCCGCCCGCGGCGGCCGTCGCGTCAGAGGGCGCGGACGCTGCGGGCGCGGATGTCGTCACGGGCGGGGCCGTCTGCTCGGAGCCGGCGACCGCGCTGCCGCGGCCCGTGAGGTGGATGGAGGCGCCGGCGATGAGGACGAGCACGGCGACGCCTGCGAGAGCCGCCGGGGAGGGCCGCGGGATCCGCTGCCACCAGGGCGGGCGCTCGGCGCCGCGGTGCTCGCGGACCTCGACGAGGTCCTCCTCGGGCTCCCACCGGGCGTCCTCCAGGACGCCCTGGTCCTGCGCGCCGCCGTCCTCGCGCTCTCGGTCCTGTTCCCGGCGACGATGCCTCCCGGCCCGGGGACGTGCAGGGGCCGAGCGCTCTCCGCGACGCCGGGAGTCGGTCCGGGAGCGTGCCCTGCCGGTGGTCCGGGCGGAGCGGGATGCGTGCGACATGCCGCTGAGGCTAGGTCCGCCGGGGACGCGGGTCAGCGTCGGAGGCGCTGATGGGGACAACCGGGCCCTGGGGAGGAACGGCGGGCCGTCCTCCGATCGATCACCGGTCAGCCACGGGGAACGGGGGAACGCACGGGCGGCGCGGACGGACGATCCGGCCGCTCTCCCGGTCCCGGGGTCTCAGTTCAGGCCGAAGGTCGCCATCCACTGGGGCCAGAACGCGATCACGATGACCACGGCGACCAGGGCGTACCAGAGCAGTGTGAGGACGACCCAGCGGCGCAGCAGCGAGGCCAGGGCCCCGCGCACCGCCAGCGTGCCGGTCTCGACGGTGTGGGCGAGCACGGCGAAGAACATCGGCCCGGTGACGACCCAGACCACCAGGCACCACGGGCACAGGGCGTGGATGACGAAGATCGCGGAGATCGCGAGGAAGTGGACCATCGCGAAGGCGAAGACCATCCCGCCGAGCGTCGCCCAGCGGAACCAGCGGGGCACCGCGGCCCGGGAGACGAGGAGGGAGCCGATCGCGCCCATGATCGCGAATCCGCCCAGGCCGATCGCCATGTTCGGGATGCCCAGGGCGCTCGCCTGCCAGGTCATCATCACGGTGCCGCAGGAGATGAAGGGGTTGATGTCGCAGCCGAGCTGCGCGTCGGGATTCGCGCTGAGGAAGATCTTGTCCATGAACAGCGCGAGTGCGGCGATCCAGCCGAGCGCTCCGCCGATCAGCAGCACGATCCCCACCAGCAGGTCCGGGGCGCGGCGGCGGGAGGCGCGCTCGGCGGCGAGCTCGGCCTCGACCTCGGCGCGCAGCGCGGCCTCGTCGTCCTGCGGTGCCGCACCGCGGTGCGTGTTCTCGGAGCGGGATCGTGCGTTCATCGGGCCCTCCTCAGGCGCTGCCGACGACGGGGTGCTCGGCGAACCATCGCGAGAGGCGCTCGAGGCCCTCGTCGAAGCTCACCGCAGGGGTCCAGCGCAGACGCTCGCGCGTGCGGCGCTGGTCGAACCAGTGGGCGGTGGACATCTGCTCGGCCAGGAACTCCGTCATCGGCGGCTCGTCCTCGCCGGGGCGGATCTCCCAGACCTTCTCGACGACGCGCCCCGCGAGCCGTGCGAGCGAGCCGGGGATCCGACGGGTGGGTCGGGGCACCCCGGCGGCCTCGCAGAAGCCGCCGAGCACGTCGCGCACGGTGCGCGGCTCGCCGTTGGTGATGACGAAGCTCTCGCCGTGCACGTCCTCGATGGCGTCGAGGCCCGCGACGATCGCCGAGGCGGCGTTGTCCACGTAGGTGGTGTCGATGAGGGCCATGCCGTCGTCGAGGATCGGCAGGGTGCCGCGCCGACCGCGGTCGACGATCCTTCCCACGAGCTGCGTGTCCCCCGGGCCCCACACGATGTGCGGACGCAGCGAGGTGACCAGCAGGTCGTCCGTGCCGTCGGCCGCCATCGCCTCGAGCTCCGCGGCGGCCTTGGTGCGGGCGTAGCTGCCGCGGGCGCGCTCGGGGTCCGCGGGCGTCGCGTCGAGGCCGACGATGGAGGTGCCGAGATGGGCGACCGAGGGCGAGGAGATGTTCACCAGGCGCCCGCCGCCGTGCGCGCGCAGCGCGTCCAGGACGTGCCGGGTGCCGCCCACGTTGACGGCCCGGAACTCCTCCTCGGGGCCCGCGAAGGAGACCTTCGCGGCGAGGTGGACGATCGCGTCGACTCCGTCGGCCGCGCGGCGCACGTCGTCGGCGTCGGCGAGGGACCCCTGGACGTCCCGCACGCCGGGCAGTCCTGCGGGTCGCCGCTGGAAGGCGCGGACGTCGTCCCCGCGGTCGCGCAGGGCGGCCGCGACGGCGCCGCCGAGCATGCCCGAGGCGCCGGTGACCAGGACGCGGCGGCTCACAGCGCGGGCGCCTTCCGCCCCTGGAGCGTCGCCTCGGACCACGCCGAGAGCGCTGCCCTGTCGATCTTCGAGTTGTGGCGGATGTCGGTGGGCAGCGACGCGGTCGTGAACACGGCCGCGACCTCGATCCCCGTCGCTTGCGCCACGGCCTGGCGGACAGCCTCCTGCAGGGCGTTCTCCGCAGGGTGCGGCGTGCGGGCCTTCCCGGGCCGGTAGCCGTCCTGGGTCTCGAGGATCACGACGACCTGCTGGGTGCCGCGGGGTCCGACGGCCGCGGCTCCCGCGCGGCGCACGGTGGGCACCGACTCGGCGGCGGACTCGACGCGCACGGGGGTGACCAGGCCCTGGGCCGTGGCGAGCACGTGGGCGGTGCGGCCCTCGACCCAGAGGCGGCCGGCGGGGTCGAGGTGGCCGACGTCGCCGGTCGCGTGCCAGCCCTCGAAGCGGCTGGCGCGGGCGGTCGTCCCCCAGAGCATGAGGTAGCGGTCGCGCACGTGCGGGGCGCGCACGAGGATCTCGCCGGTGCGGTCGGGATCGGTGGTGATCTCGCCGGTGGTCGCGCCCTCGCCGTCCATGACGGCGATCGCGATCTCGGTGCGGGGCACGGCGGTGCCGACGCACACGCCGGGGCCGTCGCCGGCCGCCTCGATGCCCTCGAGGTCGATCGCGGCGACCGCGAGGCACTCCGTCATCCCGTAGGGGGTGAGCGCCCGGGCGCCGGGCATCACGCCGCGCAGCTCGCGCAGCAGCGGGGCGGGGATCGGCGCGCCCGCGGAGAAGAAGCTCGGCACGCGGGCGAGGGCCGCCCGCCCGGTCTCGTCGAGCTGGTCGGCGGTGTCGATGATGTTGCGCAGCGCGGCGGGTGCGGTGAACACGGCAGGCGCGCCGAGCGCCTCGACGGCCGCCGCGAGGGCGGGCGCGGTGAGGTCGCCCGGACGGGTGATATCCATGTCCGGGACGACCGAGGGCGCGCCGAGCGCGGGGCCCAGCAGCGCGAAGGGCGCGAAACCCGCGACCAGGCCGCGATCGGCCTCGAGGTCGAGGGTGTCGCCGACGGCCGCGAACATGGCGCCCATCTGGCGGTGGGTGAGCACAGCGCCCTTGGCGGGGCCCGTCGAGCCGGAGGTGAACAGCACGGCGGCGTCGGCGTCCTGGTCCGGCCAGGGGGCGTCGATGCCGGCGCCGAGGGCCCGCATCTGGCGGCCCTCCTCGGCGAGCTCGGCGACGGAGGTCTCGACGTCGAGGGCTGCGCGGTCGACGGTGGGCAGCTGCGGGACGCTGATGCGGCGGCCGGGCCAGCCGAGCGCGCGGGCGCCGACGAGGGCCTTCTCGATGCCGATGATCCAGTCCGGGTGGGAGCCGATCACGGCGCGGGTGAGCCCGTCGGTGCCCAGGCCCGCGTCGGCGATCACGGCGACGGCGCCCAGGCGCAGGCAGGCGTACAGCACGGCGGTGAGGTCCGCACCCGGCGTGACCAGCACGCTCACGCGGTCCCCGGGCATGATCCCGTGGGCGCGCATGCCCGCCGCCAGGTCCTCGGTGCGCTCGGAGAGCAGGGACCAGCTGATGCGGCGGCTCTCGCCGGGGCGCGCGCCGAGCTCGACCACGGCGGGCAGGTCGGCTGTCGCGGGGTCCTGGGCGCGGCGCGTGATCGCCTCGCCGAGGTGGATCTCGGGGGCCTGCTCGGCGAAGGAGGAGACGGGGCGCAGCGCCTCGCCCGCACCGGCCGCATCGCGCGGGTGCTCGGCGTCGCCGAAGGTGTCCCGCAGCCAGGTGGCGACGAGGCCGGCGACGTCGGCGTCCTCCCACACCAGGTGGGAGGCGCCCTCGAAGCGGTGGACGTCGGCATGGGGGACGCGCTCGATGAGATCGCGCAGGTAGCGGTCCGAGAAGGTCACGTCGCGCGGGCCCCAGGCCATCAGTGTGGGCACGTCCATGCCGGTGATGCCGCCGGCCAGGCGCTCGAGCGTCGCACGGCTGGGGTGGTTCGCGCTCGCGGGGATGTCCGCGACGAACTGCTCGATGCCCAGGCGCCGCGAGCGGCCGCGGTAGGGAGCGAGGTAGGCCTCCTGCACCTCCCGGGGCAGGGCGGGCCTGGAGAGCGCGACCGTGGTGCGGAGGAAGGCGTCGGTGACCGAGGTGCTGAGCGGCAGCATCGCGGGGGCGGTCGCGAGCTGGAGGGCCTTCGGCAGGGACTCCCCGAGCTCCTGGTGGATCCCCGTGTTGGTGAGGATCATGCCGATGACGTCGTGGCGGTTGTCGAGCGCCCAGCCCACCGAGACGATGCCGCCCCAGTCGTGGCCGACGGTGACCACGGGGCCGCGCACGCCGAGCGCGTCGGTGAGCAGGGACAGGTCGGTGATGCGGTCCTGCAGGCCTCGCGCCTGACCGGTGCGCTCGGAGTACCCCATCTCGAGCTGGTCGACCGCGATCACGCGCCAGGGGATGTCCTCGCGGATCAGCGAGCGGTACAGGAACGAGTACGTGGGGTTCCCGTGGACGGCGAGCAGGGTGCCGCGCGGGGCGACGCCGCGCTCGGCCAGCAGCGGGGCGGAGTCCAGGAGGTGCCAGGAGCGCAGCTCGCCGCTGTGGTCGCGGGCCTCGACGAGCCGATGGGCGCGGGGATCCACGCCGGGCAGCTCCGGGGCGGCCACGGCCCGGGAGCCGCGGGGACGCTCGATGCTCACCAGGTGACCTCCATCATCGCGGTGTTCAGTCCGGAGCCGACACCCAGCAGCAGCACCCGCTCGCCGCGGGAGATGTTGTCCTGATGCATCGCGAGCGTCATCGGGACGGCCTCGGCGGCGACGTTCCCCCACTCCGGGAAGGTGATCGGGATCCGGTCCATGCCCACCCCGGTGATCTTCGAGAAGTTGCGCGTGTAGACCATGGAGACCTGGTGCGGGATCACGTGCTCGATGCTCGAGAAGTCGTGGCCCGCGGCATTCGCGGCCTTCCAGGTCTCCAGGATCAGCTCGATCCCGTTCTCCAGCAGGCCCTCGCTGTCGGTGCGCATGTCGTCCATGTCGCCGATGCACAGGTCGTGGTGCTCGGTGCCCGCGCGGGCCTGCGTGAGGTTGATGCGGTGGCCCTCGGGGTGCTCGTCGGCCTTCCCGAGCACGGCCGCGGCGGCGCCGGAGCCCAGCGTGAGCGAGGCGAACTGGTTGTTGAAGTCGTTGCGCGTGGCGCCCTTGGAGTTCAGCCGGCCGATGGTGCCGCGCTGGACCTCCTCGACGTCCTCCGCACCCACGATCAGCGCGTACTGCACCTGGCCGGACTCGATCATCCCGGAGGCCACGGTCATGGCGTTGACGAAGCCCAGGCACGCGTTGGTGATGTCGAAGTTCAGGCAGCTGCGGGGCATCCCGAGGGCGTCGTGCACCGAGGCCGAGACGGCGGGCTCGAGGTGCTGGCGGGAGACGGAGGCGTTGATCATCACGCCCACCTGGTCGCGGGTGATGCCCGCTCGGGACATGGCGCGCTCGGCGGCGAGCACGATGCCCTGCTTCCAGCCGGACTCGGTGTCGCGCCACCAGCGGCGCTCCTGGACGCCGGCGACGCGCTGCAGGATGCCGCGCGGCAGGCGCAGGCGGCGCCGCGCGGGCGCGAGCATCTCGTCGATCTCGTCGGAGGACACGGGCACCTGGGCTTCGGTCGCCTCGACGGCCAGCAGCGCCGTGTTCCTATGGACGAATCCCGAGTTCTCGCTCACACCGGTCACCTTCGCAGTCGTCGTCTCGTCGCAGTCTCTGCGCCGCCCTCTGCGCCGCCTCCGCGCCCAGGGGGCGTGCGGGGCGCGTCCGCGGCATTCTTCCACCCTGATCCTGGGGCCGCTCGGGAGCCGTGTCCGACGCCACCCGGTCCTCGGCCCTGGGTGCGGCGCCGGGGTTCAGGGGAGTCGCGCGCCGGGCCCGTCGGCCGACGGCTCCGAGCCCGCCCCGTCGGCCTCCGCGCCCGCGTCGGCGTCCAGGTGCCCGCGGCCGCTGCGCAGCAGCCTCTCGTCGAGGTGGTGGCCCAGGTGGTAGCGGGCGAACAGCAGGCTCTGGCGCAGCAGGTCCTCGCGGTGGGTGGGGCGTCCGTGGCCGCCGCGGGTGGAGATCTCGAGCAGCACCGATCCCTCCCAGCCGCGGTTCGCGAGGCGCCGCAGCACCTCGGCGCAGGGCTGGTTGCCCTCGCCGGGAGGGAGGTGCTCGTCCTTGGTGGTGCGTCCGGTGCCGTCGGCCAGGTGCAGATGGGCGAGGCGGTCGCCGAGCCTGTCGACCATCGCCAGGGCGTCGTCCCCGGCGGTCGCCGCATGGGAGAGGTCCACGGTCACGTGGTCGTACTCCTCGTCGGTCGGGTCGTGGTCGGGCAGGTAGACCATGGCCTCGCGCACGCCGAGCCGCCAGGGGTACATGTTCTCCACGGCGATCGCGATCCCGTACTCGGCCTCGAGGTTCTTCACGCCCTCGACGAACTCGCGGGCGTAGGAGCCCTGCCAGCGGAACGGCGGGTGGGCGACGACCGTCGGGCAGTCCACGTCCACCGCCATCTGCACGGTGCGCTCGAGCTTGACCCACGGGTCCCTCCCCCAGACGAACTGGAGGAAGAACAGCGTGGGCGCGTGCAGGGAGAGGATCGGCTGGTCGTACTCGCGGGCGAAGTCGCGCAGCAGCGCCGCGTCCCGGCTGGCCCTGTCCACCGAGACCATGACCTCGACGCCGTCGTACCCGATGTGGGAGGCGAGGCGGAAGCAGTCCTCCACGCCGAGGGGGAAGACGGAGGACGTCGAGAGGCCGACGGGGATCCTGCGCTGCGGCTCCTGCTCGCTGAGCGGGGCGCCCGCGCTGAGCCGCCGGGTGAGATCGTCCCTCGCCCCGTCCCGCGCCTGGTTGGAGCGCGTGATCGGCTTGCGCGGGGCGCGCTGGTGCAGGGTCGAGTGCCGTGTCGAATGCCGGGAGCGCTGGGGCACGATGTCTCCTTCTGTGCTGCGGCGTCGTGGGTCCGGCCGACGAGCGGGGTCCGACGGGGTCGGCGCGGCGGGTCGATCCGCCGATGGGCCACCGCCGTCCGGGTCCGTGCGGGCCCTCGCTCCTCGATGCCGGGAACCGCCTCACTGTAAGCCCCCTGCGCCGTGCGTCGGCTGTGTCCGCCGCCTCTAGACTCCTGTGCATGTCCGTGCGAGAGCTGACCAGCGATGACCGGCCCGCCTACCGGCGGCTGACCGCCCAGGCCTTCGGCGGCGGGGCCGTCGAGGAGGTCCCCGGCCCCTTCCCGGAGGGCGAGATCCCCCTGGGCGTCGACTCGACCGCTCGGCCCGGTGGCCAGGAGGGCGTGCTCGCCGCCGGCGCCAGGATCCGTCGCGACACGATCGCGCTGGGCGGCGGGACCACGGCGTGCGGTGGGATCGGCGGGCTCGCCGTGCACCCGGCGCACCGCGGCGGCGGTCTGTTCGGCGAGCTGCTCGCGGGGGTCCTCGCCCGCTGCGGCGCCGAGGGCATGGCCTTCTCGATGCTCTACCCCTCGAACCCCGCGATCTACCGCCGCCACGGCTACCAGGTGGTCGCGCGCACCGAGCGCATCGTCGTCCCGCTCGGGGAGCTGCAGCGGCTGCGGAGCGTGCCGGGTCGGCGCCTGGTGCCCGTCACCGAGGCGACCATGCCGCGGCTGCGCCGTCTCTACACCGAGCTCACCGCCGAGGACAACGCGATGCTGCGCCGCGAGCCCCCGCTGTTCCCCGCCGGTCTCCCGTCCCCGCCCTGGGGCGCCGTGCTGCTGGAGGACGAGACCGGAGCAGATCGCGGCTATCTCTCCTTCTCCCGGATCGCCCCGGGATCCGACGGCGCCGGCCTCGAGGTCCACGAGATCCTGGGCCGGGACCGCGACGACCTGCTGGCGCTCCTGCAGCACCTGGGCTCCTGGTCGACCGTGACCACGGCGGCGCGCGTGCGCCTGCGCGCCGAGGACCCGATCCTGGACGTGCTGCCCGGCGGTGGCCTGCGCACCACCGGCGACATCGTGCCACTGGTGATGATGCGCCTCGTCGACACCGCCCGCGCCCTCGCGGACCGCCCCGCTCCGGCGGGGCTCACCGGGAGCGTGCGCCTGGAGGTCCGGGACCGGACGCCGTCCGCGACGGCCTGTCGGGCCGACGGGTGCTGGGACGTGCGCGCGGAGGGCGGCGTCGTGCACGTCGAGCAGATCTCCCGCGACGAGCCGATGCCTCCGGCCGACGCCCACGAGACCCCGCAGGCCTGGGCCTGCCTCGACGTCCACGCCGCCGCGCTCCTCCTCACGGGCGGCCGCAGCCTCGTCGACGCGCGGCGGGCGGGCCTGGAGGCGGAGGCCGACGCCGCAGGAGAGGCGTTCCTCGATACCCTTCTTCGCGGTCCGCGCCCGAGCGTCCTCGACGCGTTCTGACGCATCCGCCCCGTCGTCCCGACCGTCCCTGCCTTCCCGTCGTCCCGCCTCTTCCCGACCGTCCCGGAGCCGCCCGCCCATGTCCAAGCTGCACTTCAAGTACGGAGCGATGAACTCCGGGAAGTCCGACACCCTCATCAAGACCGCCTTCAACTACGCCGAGCGCGGTCTCGCGACGCTCACCGTGAAGCCCGCGATCGACACCAAGGGCGAGGACTGGGTGATCGCCCGCGGCGGAGCCAGGCGACGGGTCGACGTGCTGTGCTCCCCCGCGGACGATCTGCGCGCGCGGATCGCCGAGACCGCGGACACCGAGGGGCTACGCCCCCTGCACTGCGTGCTCGTGGACGAGTGCCAGTTCCTCACCCCGGCGCAGATCGACCAGCTGTTCCTGGTCGCGAAGGCCGATGGCATCTCCGTCATCTGCTACGGGCTGCGCACGGACTTCACGACCCGTGAGTTCCCCGGCAGCCGTCGCCTCTTCGAGCTCGCGGACAACTTCGAGAAGCTGCCCACGATGTGCCGCTGCGGCTCGCAGGCGGAGTTCAACTGCCGCACCGTCGACGGCCGTCCCGTCTTCGCGGGCGACCAGGTCGAGATCGAGGACCGCGCCGAGGTGCGCTACGAGTCCCTGTGCGGCGCCTGCTTCATGGAGGAGCAGGCCCGCGCGGGCGTCCGGGTCATCGGCTGACCGCGACCTCGGTGACGCCGACGAGGCACGCCGGCGCACCGACGGGCCCTAGGCGCCCGGCCACGGCCACGGAGCAATGCAACGAGCGTGGCGAACCAGGATGCCCGGGGGCGGGGTGGCCCCCCGCCGGGCGTGGGGGCCCCCGGCCGGTGGGCCGGGCCCGGGGCGCCCGGCCGTTCGCGCGGGGCGGGGGGG
>NZ_JAKRMO010000090.1:0-11003 GCF_022346485.1 Brachybacterium sp. ACRRE
GGGTGGTTCCGGGGAGGGTGCTGCCGCGTGGGGTCGACGCCGACGCGGCGCCACCGAAAACTCCTGGAGCGCCCGAACGCAGAAGCGGAGCGCGACCATGGGGTCGCGCTCCGCCTCCGTTCACCGCTCAACAGCACCTGCCGAGCGGCCTCACGCTGTGCTCACGCCCTCAGCACGCCGCCCACGGCGTTCGCGACGGCCTGCACGCAGCGCTCGCGCGCCGCCCCGATCTCCTTGGCCGACAGCGTGCCCTCCTGCGAGCGCAGCCGCACCGCGAAGGCGAGCGACTTCCTGCCCTCGCCGACCTGGTCGCCCGTGAAGACGTCGAACAGGCGCACGCTCTCGAGGACGTCGCCGATGCCGGCGATGATCGCGGCCTCGACGGCGCTCGCGGGGACGGAGTCCTCGACGACGAACGCGAAGTCCTCCTTCGCGAGCGGGTAGGTCGAGACGGGCTCCGCGGACACGACCGCGGGGGCCGCGGAGATGACCTGCTCGAGGTCGAGCTCGAGCGCGCAGGTGCGTGCGGGCAGGTCGAAGGCCTTCACGACCTTCGGGTGCAGCTCGCCCGCGTACCCGACCACGCTGCCGTCGTCCGTGCGCAGCTCGGCGCAGCGGCCCGGATGGAAGGGGGCGTGCTCGCGTCCGCGCACCTCGAGACGGGCGCCGACGGCGGCCGCCGCGCGGTGGGCGAGGTCGATCGCATCGGCCCAGTCCCAGGCGCGGCCGCTCCCCCACCACGAGTCCGGTCCGCTCGCTCCGCCGATGATCGCGGCGAGGTGGCGCGACTGCACGGGCATGGCAGCCTGCACGGCCTCGAGCTGTGCGTCCGTGGGGCGCTGCGCGGCCGGCAGCGGCGCGATCGGGCCCGATCCCGCGCGGGAGACGGCGTCGACCTCGAAGAGGGCGAGCGACTCCTGGCCACGGCCCAGGTTCCGCCGTGCCACGGGCAGCAGGGTCTGCAGCAGCTCGGTGCGCAGCAGCGGCTCGTCGTCGGCCAGAGGGTTCAGCAGGCGCACCGCGTCGCGGCGCGGGTCCTCGGGCCCGTACCCGAGCTCGTCGAACACGCCCTGCGGCACGAACGGGAAGGAGAGGACCTCGGCGAGGCCCGCCTCAGCGAGCGCACGGGCCGCGAAGCGGCGGCTCTTCTGCGCTCGCGTGAGGCCCGCGCCGCCGGGCGCCTGCGGCAGCACCGAGGGGATCTGCTCGTAGCCGAGGAGACGCGCGATCTCCTCGATGAGGTCCTCGCGGATCCTGAGGTCGGGGCGCCAGCTGGGCGGGGTGACGAGGAAGCTCGCCCCTCCGTCCGCCGTCCCCTCGGCGGTGCCGTCGCCCGCCGGGCCGTCCTCGACCGTGCAGCCGATCTTCTCGAGCGCCTCGCGGACCTGCTCCCTCGTGTACTCGACGCCGACGAGCCGCGTGGGCGCCCCGGCCTCGAGGGTGATCGGGGCAGGATCCTGCACGGAATCCGCGCCGGCGTCGGTGCGGGTGGCGGAGACCGTCCCGCCGCCGTACTCGGCGAGCAGCTGCGCGGCCCGGGTGACGGCGATCGCGGGCAGCTGCGGATCCACGCCGCGCTCGAAGCGCTTGGAGGCCTCGCTGGGCAGGCGGTGTCGACGCGCGGAGCGGGCGACCGTGACCGGGTCGAAGCTCGCGGCCTCGAGGACGACGTCCGTGGTCGCGGCCGAGACCTCGGTCGAGGCCCCGCCCATGACGCCCGCGATGCCGATCGCGCGGTCGCCCGCGCCCGCGTCGGCGATCACGAGGTCCTCGGGATCCAGTGCCCGGGGCTTGTCGTCGAGGGTCGCGAGCTTCTCGCCCGCGTGCGCGCGCCGCACCGTGATGGGCGCGACGAGCTCGGCGGCGTCGTAGGCGTGCAGGGGCTGGCCGAGATCCAGCATCACGTAGTTCGTGACGTCCACGATGAGCGAGATCGGGCGCATGCCCGCGAGCACCAGGCGCTGCTGCATCCACCGCGGCGCATGGGCGGTCGGGTCGATGCCCGTGACCTCCTGCGCGACGAAGCGGGTGCAGCCGGGGCGGCCGTCGATCGGTGCCTCGTCGGACAGGCGCACCTCGACGCCCGGCCCGTCGGCCGCGGGGACCTCGACCTCGAGGGCGGGATCGGTGAAGGCCGCGCCGGTGGCGTGACCGTACTCGCGGGCCACCCCCCGCATCGAGAAGGCGTAGCCGCGGTCGGGCGTCACGTTGATCTCGACGACCTCCTCGCCGAGGCCCAGCAGCGCGATCGCGTCGTCCCCGGGCTCGCCGGTGAGGCCGCGGGCGTGGCCGCGGCCCAGCACGATGATGCCGTCCTCGCCGTCGGGATCCGGGCCCAGGCCCAGCTCGTCGCCCGAGCAGATCATGCCGTCGGAGACGTGGCCGTAGGTCTTGCGGGCGGCGATCTCGAACGGTCCCGGCAGCACGGTGCCGGGCAGGGAGACGACCACGAGGTCGCCCTCGACGAAGTTGTGGGCGCCGCAGATGATGCCGCGGCTCGGGCGCTCCTCGCCGGGCTGGGGATCCTTCGGGTCGTCCTGCGCCTCGTTGTGCTCGGGGCCCACGTCGACACGGCACCAGTTGATGGTCTTGCCGTTCTTCTGGGGCTCCTTGACCAGGTCCAGGACGCGGCCGACGACCAGCGGCCCGGTGACCTGGGCGCCGAAGATCGCCTCCTCCTCGAGGCCGACGCGCGAGAGGTCGGTCGCGACCTGCAGGGCGCTCGCGCCCTCGGGAAGGGTCACGTGCTGGGCGAGCCAGGTGAGCGGAATGCGGGGCATCTCAGATCTCCGTCCCGTAGTGCTGGGAGAAGCGGACGTCGCCCTCCACGATGTCTCGCATGTCCGCGCCGTTGCGCAGCATGAGGATGCGCTCGATGCCGAGGCCGAAGGCGAAGCCCTGGTACTCCTCGGGGTCCACGCCCGCCGAGCGCAGCACGTTCGGGTGGACCATGCCGCACCCGCCCATCTCGATCCAGCCGGTGCCGCCGCACACGCGGCAGGCCGGGTCGGCGTCGTGGTCCAGACCCAGTCGCGCCTCGCAGCTGAAGCAGCGGAAGTCCATCTCCGCGCTGGGCTCGGTGAACGGGAAGTGGTTCGGGCGCAGGCGGGTGATCGGGCGCCCGCCGAAGATCGCGGCGGCGAAGGCGTCGAGCGTGCCGACGAGGTTCGCCATGGTCAGGTCCTTGTCGATCGCGAGGCCCTCGACCTGGTTGAACATCGGCGAGTGGGTCGCGTCGAACTCGTCCGCCCGGTACACGGTGCCCGGGCACGCGATGTACAGCGGGGCGCCGCGCTCGAGCATGGCGCGGATCTGCACCGGGGAGGTCTGCGTGCGCAGCAGCAGGCCCGAGTCCTCGGGTGCGACGTACAGGGTGTCCTGCAGCGAGCGCGAGGGGTGGTTCGGGTCGGCGTTCAGGGCGTCGAAGTTGAACCAGCCGGTCTCGATCTCCGGGCCCTCGGCGATCTCCCAGCCGATGCCGACGAAGAAGTCCTCGATGCGGTCCTGGAGGGTGCGCATGGGGTGACGGGCGCCGCGCGGACGACGGTCCACGGGCACCGTCACGTCGACCGTCTCGCGCGCGAGCGCGGCCTCCTCCTCGGCCTCGGCGAGCTCGGCCTGGCGGGCCGCGAGCGCGTGCTGGACGCGGCCCTTCGACTGGCCGACGAGCTTGCCGGCGAAGGCCTTCTGGTCCTTGGGCAGGTCCCGGATCGAGGCGTTCGCGCGCGAGAGCACGCTCGCGTCGCCGACGTGGTCGATGCGGACCTGCTTGAGCTCGGCGGTGCTGCCCGCCGACGCGATCGCGGCGAGCGCGGCGTCGACGGCGGCGCCGATCGTCGGCTCGTCGATCGTGACGGCCGCGGGGTCGGGGCTGGGAGGTGTCTCGGACACGGGTATCGCTTTCGTCCGGTGGGCTGATGTGCGGGTGGCGCGCCGCGGGGGATCGCCCGTCGGCCCCGCCGCACCGCAGACCATTCTAGGAGGGCTGCGCGCACCGCGCCGACCCGCCCGCAGGAGGGCTCGTCGGGCGGACCCGGCCGATAGGCTGGCCGGGAACCACCACCAGCGGAAGGAGCCCCACCATGCCCACGACCGTCCAGGGCGTCATCGCTCGCCATCCGAACGAGCCGGCGGAGCTCACCGACATCGTCATCCCCGATCCCGGGGCGCACGACGTCGTGGTCGACATCGAGGCCTGCGGGGTCTGCCACACCGACCTCGCCTACCGCGACGGCGCGATCACCGACGACTTCCCGTTCCTGCTCGGCCACGAGGCCGCCGGGCGCGTCTCGGCGATCGGCGACGAGGTCACGCACGTCGCCGTCGGAGACTTCGTCGTCCTGAACTGGCGCGCGGTGTGCGGCGACTGCCGGGCCTGCCGCAGGGGCCAGCCGAAGTACTGCTTCGCCACCCACAACGCCTCGCAGAGGATGACGCTCGCCGACGGCACCGAGCTCGAGGCCGCGCTCGGCATCGGCGCCTTCGCCGACAAGACCCTCGTCCACGAGAAGCAGTGCACGAAGGTCTCCGAGGAGGCCCGCCCCGAGGTCGCGGGCCTGCTCGGCTGCGGCGTGATGGCAGGCCTCGGCGCGGCCCTGAACACCGGCGACGTGCAGCGCGGCGAGACCGTGGCCGTCATCGGCCTGGGCGGCGTGGGCAGCGCCGCGATCGCCGGTGCCGTGCTCGCGGGCGCGACCACCGTGATCGGCCTCGACATCGTCGAGGAGAAGCTGCAGGCCGCGTCCGACCTCGGCGCGACCCACACCATCAACACCAAGGACCTCGACCGGGACCAGATCGTCGAGCGTGTCCAGGAGCTCACCGGCGGATTCGGGGCCGACGTCGTGATCGACGCCGTGGGCATCCCCACCACCTACGAGACCGCGTTCTACGCGCGCGACCTCGCCGGTCGCGTCGTGCTCGTGGGCGTGCCGCACCCCGATGCGGAGCTCACGATCCCGCTGGCCGACGTGTTCAGCCGCGGCGGCACCCTCAAGTCCGCCTGGTACGGCGACTGCCTGCCCGAGCACGACTTCCCCTACCTCACGGACCTCTACCTGCAGGGGCGTCTCCCGCTCGAGCGCTTCGTCACCGGCACCACCGACCTGGGCGGCGTCGAGGACGCGCTGAACTCCCTGCATCACGGCGACGTGCTGCGCACCGTGGTGGTGAACCGATGACGGCGCGGCTGGATCACACCACGACCTCCGGCACCTTCACGCTGGACGGCGAGACCTTCGACGTCGAGAACAACGTGTGGGTCCTGGGCGACGACGAGCAGTGCGTCGTCTTCGACGCCCCGCACGACGTCGACGCGATACGGGCGCTCGTCGGCGACCGCGAGTGCGTGGGCATCCTGCTCACCCATGCGCACGACGACCACTCGCGCTTCGCTCCCGAGCTGGCGACGGCGCTCGAGGCGCCCGTGCTTCTGAACCCCGCGGACGCCGAGGTCTGGAAGCTCACCCACGGCGACCTGCCCTGGGACGGGGACGTGGCCGACGGCGACGAGTTCACCGTCGCCGGGACCGACATCGAGGCGATCTCCACACCCGGCCACTCCCCCGGATCCGTCTGCTACCGAGTCCCGGCGCTGGACTGCGTGCTGACCGGGGACACGCTCTTCCAGGGCGGCCCCGGCGCGACCGGCCGCTCCTTCAGCGACCGGCCCACGATCGAGAAATCGATCCGCGAGCGCCTGTTCGCGCTTCCCCCGGAGACCATCGTGCACACCGGGCACGGACCGGACACGACGATCGGCGCCGAGATCGAGGCCGCGCGGGGCGACTGGCTGTGAGGTGAGCACATGGACGACGAGGAGCGCGAGGATGCCCGGCATCGCGGCGAGCGGCGCGGCCCGATGGGCCGCCTGCTCGCCCCGCTCCTCGTCCGCCGTGCACGGGCCTACGCGCGCGACTGCGTGGGATACCTCGTGCTGCCTGCGGCGATGCTCCCGATCGGGATTCCGCTCGCGATGCACATCGGGGACGCCGGCACCGCACGCGCCGTCGGCCTCGTCTCGAGCGCGATCCCGCCCCTGCTCGCGGCGCTGTGGGCGGCCCGCGCCGAGTCCGGCCCGCGAGCATCGACGTGGGGGAAGCGGCGCGAGGGCCTGCGCGTCGAGACGATGCCGGGTGGTCCGGGCGGGCAGGGCGGGGCCGGCAGGCCCGGCGGGCCCGGCGGGGCAGGAGGAACGGGCGGAGCGCGGTCCGGCGGAGCAGGCCCCGACGGGGCACACGTCCCCTTCGCCCGCGCTTTCGTCCGAAATCTCGTGAAGATCGCGATCCCGTGGCAGCTGGGACATGTGGTCGCCGTCGGCGCGGTCTACGGCGACTTCGACACCGGGGCGGCGGGGACGATGGTCGCCACGGTGCTGCTCTACGGCGTGGTCATCGTGCTCGTGGGCACCGTGATGCTGGGCTCCGGCCGGGGGATCCACGATCGGATCGCTGCGACGCGGGTGGTCGGCGACCCTCGATGAGGGACGGATCGCGGGGCGGCGGGCCGCCCCGCGCGGTTCCTCCCCAGCGCGCGTTCTCCACATGCCGCGTCCCGCGGCGTCGAATGTCGGTGCGTCCTCGTAGAGTCGGAGGACAGCATCGGATGAGGGCATCGGCTTCCGCCGACGGTCCGCCCGATGACCCGGATGACCAGCGACGACGCGGGCGGGAGGTGACATCGATGACGCACACGGCCACGCCCCTGCCGCCGCACGCGGCCCGCGCGGCGCACGCGCTCGCCCTCCTGGAATCCGCCGCGACCCTCGTCGAGCGCGCCGAGGGGATCCTCTCTGAGCTCGACGCCGATGCGTCGGAGTCCGAGGGATCGTTCACCGGTGATGTCCCCACCCCCGCCGGGACGTCGGCCCTGTCTCTCCCCGAGGCGCTCCTCGACGCGGTCGCCGTCAGCGAGCGGCTGCGCTCGCGCACCGATGCGGTGCAGATGCGCGCCTCCGTCGCGTTCCGCGATGCGCGCATCGCCCAGCAGCGGAACGACGGGATCCCGCGTGAGGCGATCGGCAAGGGGCTCGCGCACGAGCTCGCCCTCGCCCGGCACGCCTCGCCTGCGCGCACGGGCAACCAGCTCGCCCTGGACCGGGTGATCGTGGAGACCCTCCCGCGGACCATGGGGCTGCTCGCGCGGGGCGAGATCTCGCGCTGGTCGGCCGACGAGGTCGCCAAGGCCGTGCTCTGCCTCGACGACGAGGACCGCGCACGCGTCGACGACTCCGTGGCCGAGCACCTGCCGGAGGTCTCGCCGCGCCGCGCGGGCGGGATGGCCAGGGCCCGCGCCGACGAGATCGACCAGCGGGCCGCGCTCGCCCGCCATGAGCGCGAGGTCGGTGAACGGCACGTCTCGATCCGTCCCGTCTCCGACGCGGTGGTGCGCGTGAGCGCGCTGCTCCCCCTCGTCCAGGGCGTGGCCGTGTACAAAGCGCTCGACGACGCCGCCTCGAGCGCACGGGCCGCCGGCGTCGAGGGCACGAGGGGCCAGCACATGGCCGATGCGCTCGTCCGACGGACCACGGGACTCGAGCGCCCCGAGGACGTGGACGTGGAGATCCAGCTGCTGATGACCGACGGCTCGCTGCTCGCCGGCGGCGAGGACACCGCGTGGGTCGAAGGGCACCCCATGCCCGCGGCGATCGCCCGCCGGCTCGCGCTCGCAGCGCCGCAGGGGTCAGGGGATGGGAAGGATCCGGAGTCGCCCGACCCGCAGAGCCCCGCAGACCCTGCGCGCTTCATCCGCCGCCTGTACACCGATCCGGTCTCCGGGCGCCTGCGGGACGCCGATGCCGGCCGACGACGATTCACCGGCAGCGAGCGGCGCTTCGTGGAGATCGCCGATCAGCACTGCCGCACACCGTTCTGCGACGCCCGCGCCCGCCACATCGACCACGTCGTGCGGTACGCCGACGGCGGTGAGACCGTCGTCGCCAACGGCGTCGCCCGCTGCGAAGGGTGCAACTACCTCATGGAGCTACCCGGCTGGAGCGGCACCCTCGAGGACGCCGAGCAGTGCGGATCCGGACCTCCGAATGCGCCGCCGGCCCGGGCTCCGTCCCGCGCCTACGAGATCACGACCCCGATGGGACGCAGCTATGCGAGCAGCGCTCCCCCGCTGCGTCGTGCCCTGCGCGGGGACGGCGCCCCACACCAGGACGTCGCCCCGTCTCGGGACGTCGACCCGCACTGGACCCCGCCCGCGAGCGTGTTCATGCTCCCCGCCTTCGCCCCGGACGAGTTCCCGGTCGACGAGCAGGAGGGTGATGTGGAACGGATGATCGAGCTGGATCCGATCAGCAGTGCGCGACTCATCGAGTTCGCGGACCATATCGCCGGCACGGTCGACCCCTTCGAGGAGCACGGCGCCGTGGCGTAGTCACGCGCTCAGCGTCGGCGCAGGGTCTCGAAGAGGCAGACGGTCGCGGCGATCGCGACGTTGAGGGACTCCGCGTCTCCCGCGAGCGGGATCCGCACGGCGAGGTCGGCCGCATCGAGCACCTCATGCGGCAGACCGTGAGCCTCGTTGCCCATGACCCATGCCGCACGCGCGGGGAGCTCTGTCGCGAAGAGGTCGTGATCGGCGTACCCGCTGGTCGCCAGCACAGAGATGCCCGCACCGTGCAGGGCGGGCGCAAGCTCCTCCGGGGCGATCCCGGCGACCACGGGCAGATGGAAGAGGCTGCCGGTCGCCGAGCGGACCACCTTCGGGGAGTACAGATCCACGGTGCCGGTGGTCGCGAGGACCACGCGCGCCCCCGAGGCGTCGGCCGCGCGGATCAGGGTGCCCGCGTTCCCGGGGTCCTGGATGCCGTGGAGGACGAGGGCCGTGACCGGCCCGTCGGGGAGGGCGTCGAGCACCGCGCGGAGGGACGGCGAGGGGAGGTCGGCGACGGCGAGGACGCCCTGCGGCGCTGCCATGGATGCGGCGGCGCCGTCCTCCGCGCCGCGGGTCATCGCCCGCAGGATCGAGGGGTCGACGTCGCGGGGACGGATCGCGTGCGCGTCCGCGAGCTCCAGGATGTCGGGATGCGCCGACGCACCGTCGGCGGTGACGTACAGCTCCCGCACGAGACGGGCGGAATGCTGCAGGAGCGAGCGGACGGCCTGCGGGCCCTCGACGCGGAACCGCCCCTGCTTACGACGAGCAGAACGCCCGGACAGCGCGGCGATCCTCTTCACCCGATCTGATCTCGGGGACGTGATCGCCCAGCTGTCCGGGCGTTCCGTGGTGCTCATCGTGCGAGCCGACTGTCGAGGGTCAGGCCGCGGGGGCGTTGACGTCCTTCGGCAGGGCGCTCTTGGCGGTCTGCACGAGCGCGGCGAAGGCCGGCGCGTCGTTCACCGCGAGCTCGGCGAGCATGCGACGGTCGACCTCGACACCCGCGAGCCCGAGGCCCTGGATGAGGCGGTTGTAGGTCATGCCGTTCGCGCGCGCCGCAGCGTTGATGCGCTGGATCCACAGACGACGGAAGTCGCTCTTGCGGACCTTGCGGTCGCGGTAGTTGTAGGTCTGCGAGTGGAGCACCTGCTCCTTCGCCTTGCGGTACAGACGCGAGCGCTGCCCGCGGTAGCCGCTGGCCTGCTCGAGGATCTCCCGACGCTTCTTCTGGGCGTTGACCGCCCGCTTCACGCGTGCCACGTGATTCTCCTTCGCTGGTGTTCGAGTTCGATGGTGCGGGAACTCAGGAATCCCGCGAGGGGGCTCAGCGGCCCAGAAGCTTCTTCACGCGCTTGGCGTCGGACTTCGCGACGTTGGTGTCGCTGCCCAGACGGCGCTTGCGGGTGGAGCTCTTGTGCTCGAGCAGGTGGCGAGCGTTCGCCTTCTCGCGCATGAGCTTGCCGGAGCCGGTCACCCGGACGCGCTTCTTGGTGCCCGAGTGGGTCTTGTTCTTCGGCATCAGCCTGTTCTCCTTCTGAATGGGATCGTGGGCCCGCACGCGGGGTGCGGGCGAGCGATCAGGACTGGGGGTCCGGCGTGCTGCCGGAGTCCTCGGACGAGGCGGTCGCGGCGTCCTCGGAGGCGGGCTCCTTGGCGGCGGCCTTCTCGGCGTCGGTGCGGCGCTTGCGGGCCTCCGCGCGCGCCTGGGACTTCTTCTTCACCGGGCCCAGGACCATCACCATGGTGCGGCCGTCCTGGCGCGGGTGGGACTCGACGAAGCCGAGCTCGGAGACGTCCTCCGCCATCCGGCCCAGCAGCTGGATGCCGCGCTCGGGACGAGCCTGCTCGCGGCCGCGGAAGCGCACCATGACCTTGACCTTGTCACCGCCGGCGAGGAACTTCTCCACGTTGCGACGCTTGGTCTCGTAGTCGTGGGTATCGATCTTCAGACCCATACGAATCTCCTTCTGGAGCGTATTGGTCTGGTTCTTGCGGGACTCGCGCGCCTTCATGTTGGCTTCGTACTTGTACTTGCCATAGTCCATGAGACGGCACACGGGCGGATTCGCGCCCGGGGCGACCTCGACGAGATCGAGGTCGGCCTCCGCGGCGAGCCGCAGGGCGTCCTCGACACGCACGGTGCCGACCTGTTCGCCATTGGGTCCGACCAGCAGGACCTTCGGGACCCTGATCTGGCCATTGATGCGCTGTTCGCTGATGGGTGTCTCCTCACCTCGGTGTCCGACGACATGACGAAGGCCCCCACACGGATGTGGAGGCCTCGAGTGCACGCGCCGCACGGGCGCGCCGCCGACGCGGACGTCAGGCTGCGACACGACCCCGACGACTGCACGCCGCGAGGTGGGAGAGGCTCCACTTGCAAAGGGGAACGTCATGTTCCGGTCCCCTATGCTACCAGGAGGACGACGCCGCGCCCCGTGACATGCGTCGCCCCTCCCCTCGACCTCGTGAAGGACCCTGTGAACGACATGCCCGACCTCGCTGGTGCCGTAGCCGAGCACCGCGCCGCCGTCGATCATCGGCTTCAGCTGGTCGAAGGGCTCCGCGTCGCGGTCGTCGGTGTTCTCGCCGTCGCTGAGGAAGTAGACGAGGGAGTA
>NZ_JAKRMO010000091.1:0-10745 GCF_022346485.1 Brachybacterium sp. ACRRE
CCCCGCCCGCCCCCCGCCGGCCCCCCGCGGCCCCCCCGGCGCCCCCCCCCGCCCCGCCACAATCCCACCCCCGGGCCACACCCCCCCCCCGGGTACCGGGGCCCCCCACGCTCGTCTCTTCGTGCCACCGGCAGGTGCGCCGGTCCTCGTGCAGCCGGCAGATGCGCCGGCGCCGGGGCTCAGGCGCTGAGGGGCTTGTCGCCGACCTCGCCGTCGCCGCCCGAGGTGGTGTCGGGGGTGCTGCCCGCGGAGCTGTCCGGAGTCGCGGACGTCGATCCGGAGCCCGAGGCCGAGGAGGATGCCTTCGCGCTCTCGACGCCCTCGTCGTCCCCCGAGGCGTCGTCGGCGCGGTGGGTCGCGCGGTCCTTGACCGCCGTGGCCGCACCCGCGGCGGCGCCCTTCACCGAGTCGGCGACCTCGGGCGCGCGGTCCTTCGCGCGCTGGGCCAGGGCTTCCGCAGAGTCCTTGGCGTCGGCCGCCTTCTGCTGGACGGTCGGGTCGTCGGCGATCTGGCGGGCGGTGGACTCGAGCGACTCGTAGGGTCCGCGGCCCATGCGGGAGCCCGCGAAGAAGCCGAGCACGAGGCCGAGCAGGAAGATGACCTTCTTCATGGTGTTCTGCCTTCCGTCGGGGCAGCTTCGGACACTGCCGCAGGTGCCCCATCGTGGCACAGGCACCCGATCACCGGACGTACGATGGCAGTCCCTCGGGCGCGCGCACGGACCCGAGGACGGCAGGAGGGCACCGTCGCCCTCCATCCACCGCGGCGCACCCGTCGCGGGCCCTGCGCCGCCGTCCTCCCCGCCGTTCCCCGGGACACCGCGGGCCGTGCCCCGCATCCAGCTTCAGCCAGCGCCAGCGAGACGTCCCGTCCCGTCGACAGATCAGGAGAACAGCGTTGCCCACGACCACGCGGACCCGCACCACGTCCATCGCGCCCGAGCAGGTCGCATCGCAGGTCAGGGACTGGGTCCACGAGGCCGCAGCGCGGCCCGTCCCCCGCTCCGCCCAGCTGCTGGCCGATCTCCTCAAGGATCCGAAGGGCCTGGACTTCACCGTCGCCTTCGTGGACCGCGTGATCCGCACCGAGGATCCCCGCGCGGCCGCCTCCGAGCTCAAGCGGCTCGCCGCGGACCCGCCGTCGTTCCTGCCGGCTCCGCTGCGCCGCGTGATCTCCTTCGGCGGCGCCACCGCGCCCACGCTGCCCCATGCCGTCATCCCGACCGCGCAGGCCGTCATGCGGCGCATGGTCTCCCACCTCATCCTCGACTCGCGCGACCCGCACCTGGCCCGTTCGGTGCGCCGTCTGCGCGCCGAGGGCACCGACCTGAACATCAACGTCCTCGGCGAGGCCGTCCTCGGCGCCCGCGAGGCCGGGCGGCGCCTGGCCTCCGTGCGCGAGATGGCCGGCCGCGACGACGTCGACTACGTGTCGATCAAGATCTCCTCGATCGTCGACCATCTCTCGCTGTGGGGCGCGGAGGAGACCGTCGACCACGTCGTGGAGACGCTCCTGCCGCTCTACCTCGACGCCTCGCGCCAGGACTCCCCCACCTTCCTGAACATGGACATGGAGGAGTACCGGGACCTCGAGCTCACCCTCGACGTGTTCGAGAAGCTCCTGGACCGCCCCGAGCTCATGCAGCTGCGCGCGGGCATCGTGCTGCAGGCCTACCTGCCCGACTCGTTCGCCGCGATGCAGCGCCTGCGCGCCTTCGCGAAGGACCGCGTGGCCCGTGGCGGCGCGCCCATCAAGGTGCGCGTGGTCAAGGGCGCGAACCTCGCCCTGGAGACGGTCGACGCCTCGCTGCACGGCCTGGACCAGGCACCCTTCCACACCAAGGAGGAGTCCGACGCCCAGTACAAGCGGATCCTCCTGGACTCCCTCGAGCCCGAGCACCTCGAGGCCGTGCACCTGGGCATCGCCGGGCACAACCTCTTCGACGTCGCCTTCGCGCACCTGCTGATGGGCGAGCGCGGGATCGACGGGGCCGACGGCGAGGTCGAGTTCGAGATGCTCGCAGGCATGGCCCCGGGGCAGCAGCAGGTGGTGCGCGAGGCCGTCGGCTCGATGCGCCTGTACGTGCCGGTGGTCTCCCCCCGTGAGTTCGACGTGGCCGTCTCCTACCTGGTGCGGCGCCTCGAGGAGAACGCCTCGAGCGAGAACTTCATGTCGGCCGTCTTCGAGCTCGACGACAGCGAGGAGCTGTTCGCCCGGGAGCAGGCGCGCTTCGAGGCGTCGCTCGCGCGCGCGATCGAGGGCCCGGCGGAGGCCACCCACCGCGACCAGGACCGTGCGGCCGAGGAGCACGGGGAGCGGCCGGCGCTCGGCTCGGCCGTGATCCCCGCCCGTCCCGGCGCCTTCCGCAACACGCCCGACACCGACATGTCCACGGCCGCGAACCAGGAGTGGGCGGCCGGGATCATCCACCGCGTGCGCGGCTCCCGCATCGGCATCGAGGAGATCGAGGCGGCACGGGTGACCACCCGCGAGGGCGTCGACGACGTCTACCGCCGTGCCCTCGCCGCCCAGGAGACCTGGGCGAGGAAGGGCGCGAGCGAGCGCGCGCAGGCGGTCCGCGAGGTCGCCCGCGTCTTCGCCGCCCACCGCGCCGACCTCCTCGAGGTGATGGCCGCCGAGACCGGCAAGGTGCTCGAGCAGGGCGATCCCGAGGTCAGCGAGGCCATGGACTTCGCCCTCTACTACGCCGAGCAGGCGGAACTGCTGGAGGAGCTCGACGACGCGGTCCTCACGCCCCGTCGCCTGACCCTGGTGACCCCGCCCTGGAACTTCCCGGTCGCGATCCCCACCGGCGGCGTGCTCTCGGCGCTCGTCACCGGCAGCGCGGTCGTCATGAAGCCCGCACCGCAGGCCCGCCGCTGCGGCGCGATCATCGGCGCCCTCGTCCACGAGGCCGGGATCGACCGAGACCTCGTCCAGATCGTCGACGTGCCCGAGGACGAGGTGGGGCGCGCCCTGATCACCGACCCGCGGGTGGACCAGCTCGTCCTCACCGGCGCGTACGACACGGCGGCGCTGTTCGCCTCCTGGAGGCCCGACCTGCCGATCAAGGCGGAGACGAGCGGCAAGAACGCCGTCATCGTCACCCCCCACGCGGACCTCGACCTCGCCGCGAAGGACGTCGCCGCGAGCGCCTTCGGCCACGCCGGCCAGAAGTGCTCCGCCGCGAGCCTCGTGATCACCGTCGGCTCCGTCGCCCGCTCCCGCCGCTTCTCCTCCCAGCTCGCCGACGCCGTGATGAGCCTGCACGTCGGCTACCCGACGGACCCGACCTCCCAGATGGGTCCGGTCATCGAGGAGCCCGCCGGCAAGCTCGCCGACGGGCTGAGCAGCCTCGGCGCCGGGGAGCGCTGGCTCGCCGAGCCGCAGCAGCTCGACGAGTCCGGCCGCCTGTGGAGCCCGGGCGTGCGCGAGGGCGTGGCGCCGGGTTCCGAGTACCACCTCACCGAGTACTTCGGGCCGATCCTGGGCATCGTCCACGCCGACACCCTCGAGGAGGCGACCGAGATCCAGAACGGCACCTCGTACGGGCTCACCGCCGGCCTGCACTCCCTGGACCTGGGCGAGATCGCCTGGTGGACCCAGCACGTGGAGGCCGGGAACCTGTACGTCAACCGCGGGATCACGGGCGCGATCGTGGAGCGCCAGGCCTTCGGCGGCTGGAAGCGCTCCGCGATCGGAGAGACCTCGAAGGCAGGCGGCCCGAACTACCTCATCCACCTCATGGATGCGGCCGACGTCGAGGGCCGGCGCACTCCCTCGGGAGCGATCCGCGACGAGGCCACCTGGTTGACCACGGCGAAGCACTCGGACGCGGCCCACTGGACCAGCACCTTCGCCGCCCGCGACCCGCAGGACCTGCACGGCGAGATCAACGTGCTGCGCTACGTGCCGATCCCCACGGTGGTGCGCGCCGCCGAGGGCGCTCGAGAGGTCGAGCTGCGTCGCGTGCTGCACGCGGCGGCGACCGTCGGCGCCGACATCGAGGTCTCCGTGGCGACCGGCGCCCTGCGCGCCGCGGCCGCCCAGGAGCTGCCGGCGGGCACCACCGTGAGGATGGAGGACGCCGACGCGTTCGCCGCCGCCGTCCCCGCGCAGTCCCGCCTGCGGATCCGGCTGGTCGGAGAGGCCGACGACGCCCTGCTGGGCGCGATCTCGCGCCGCGTCGAGGTGGCCCTGTTCCGGGGCCCGGTGACCGCGAGCGGACGGATCGAGCTCCTGAGCTTCCTGCACGAGCAGGCCATCAGCGCGACCGATCACCGCTACGGGAACATCATCCCCGAGACCCTCGACGTCACCGGCGGCGAGGGGTACGTCCACGGTCGCGATTGACGGGGGCCGACGGGCCGCGCGTCGACTCTGTCGGATCGGTCCGTCGGATCGGTCCGTTCGACCGACCCGCCGGACCGGTCGGTCCGACCGACCCATCGGACCAGCCCGTCGGACATGTCCGTTCTGCCGACGACCCGGCCCGTCGACCTGATCACACGCGTCCTCGCGCGCGGGGCGCGATGCGTCCCATTCGCGTCGCGGGTGCTTGAGCGCGTCATCTTCCGGTCCTAGCCTCGTCACGTTCCGTTCACCCCCGACGAGAGGCGCATGCGCATGGCCGGCCAGCAGGATCCGAGCGCGGAGCCAGCCCCCACCGAGACGGCCGGCACGGGCCCGGCCGGTGGGAGCGCCCCGGCCGTTCCGACGCACACGCCGCGGCGCCCGCCCACGCACCGCGCCCACGGCGATGCCCGCGGGACGTCCGCTCCCGCGGCGCTCGACACCCGCGCAGCGCCGTCGGACCCCGGGAAGCCCGAGAAGCCCGAGAAGGCCGAGAAGGCCGCGAAGACGCCCCGTGATCCGCTGCTGGACAACGCGCGCGCGATCCTCATCGCGCTCGTGGTCGTGGGCCACACGATCGAGAGCAACGACAACGCGTACCTCGACATCCTCTACACGTGGATCTACTCGTTCCACATGCCCGCCTTCGTCGCGATCTCGGGCTTCCTCTGCCGCTCCTACCGCAACGAGCCGCGGCAGGTCTCGCGCCTGCTCACGGGCATGCTCCTGCCATACCTGATCTTCCAGGTCATCCACTCGATCGAGAGCGACCTCCTCGACGGGAACCCGATCACCGTGAGCCTGTGGCACCCGGCCTGGACACTGTGGTTCCTGCTCGCGCTGACCTTCTGGCGGGTGTTCTCGCCGATCCTGCGCTCCCTGCGCTACCCGCTCGTGTTCGCGGTCGCGATCTCCGTGCTGGCGCCCCTCGACGCGGACCTGGACACCGTCCTCACCTGGGGCCGCGTGCTGAGCTTCCTGCCGTTCTTCGTGCTGGGACTGATGTGCACGCCGGAGATCCTCGCAAGGATCCGCGACGTGCGCTGGGGACGGCCGATCGGCGCGGCGGCCTTCGCCTGCGCCCTCGTGGTCGCGGCGATCACCCACGACATGTTCTCCAACGACATCTTCACGATGTCCCGCAGCTTCTCCGAGAACGATCTCGGGAACGTCTACGGCATGGTCACGCGCGTGCTCGTGCTGATCTGCGGCACGATCCTCACGATCGCGATGATCATGGTCGCCCCGCGTCGCCACCACTGGTTCACGGCCCTCGGCGTGGAGTCCCTGACGATCTACCTGATCCACCCGCTGCTGCTGCAGATCCCCCGCGACCTGGGCTGGTTCGACACGATGACGTCGAACCTCGACGCGGTGATGCTCGTGGTCGGGGCGCTCCTCCTGGTGCTGATCCCCTCGCGCGCACCGATCGTCAAGGTGCTCTCGTGGATCACCTCGCCGCCCATCGGCCACTGGCTCGTGCGGGAGCCGGCGGCAGGCGCGGCAGGGCCGGCGCGGCGCTGAGCCCGAGGCTCGCAGCGGCGCCGCGCACCTCCCGACCCGCGCCGGAGTGGCGCAACCCGGGCGGGGGTGGCACACCCCGGACGGCAGTCGCGCACCGGCACATGGCGGACGTCTCTGCCATATCTGGCAGAGACGTCCGCCATACGCCGGTGCATGACCGATGGACCGCGTCGACCATCCTCAGATCCGCAGGGGGTGCCCCGCGCAACGGGGACCCACCCCCAGGTCCTCAGCCGCCGAGGACGGTCCCGTCGGGGATCTGCGCGGGGTCCTCGGGGCCGACGACGGCGTCGCCCCGGGCGACGACGTCACGCCCGAAGGTGTGATCGCCCGTCACGCTCAGCGAGGAAGCCTCGCGCAGGGACGGCACGCCGTGCGGGAAGCGGGCGTCGAAGTCGCCGATCAGTTTGTAATGGTCGCCGTCGAGGGAGACGGTCGGGGCCGACGGCACCTGCTGGACGAGCGCGCTCTTGGGGTCGAGGTCGTAGACGTCCGAGCGCACCAGCAGAAGGTCGCTCGTGGCCTTCACGGGCAGGAAGCGATCGCGGCCGACGACGATCGCGCTCGCGCCCTCGAACACCTCGATGGCGGCGCCCATCGCGGACTCGATCTGGTAGACCGGCGTGCTCGACTTGTCCGAGGGGTCGACGGTCTTGGCGTTGCGGATCATGGGCAGCGGCATGACGCCGTCGTGGGCGCGCAGCACCGCGTCGAGCTTCTCGAGGTCCATCCACAGGTTGTTCGTGTGGAAGAACGGGTGGCGGTGCTCGTCGGTGAAGAAGTCCATCTCCTCCTCCGGCGTCTGCGCCGTGTCCCGCAGGATGAGTCGACCGTCGGACTTCCGGACCGCGAGGTGCCCGCCCTTGCGGTCCGCGGGGGTGCGCGGGCACAGCTCGGCCGCGTAGGGGGCTCCGGAGGCGGCGAACCAGCCGGCCAGCACGGGGTTCGGGAGCGTGCCGAGGTTGTCGGAGTTCGACACGGACGCGTACTTGAAGCCTGCGTCCAGGAGCTTCTGGAGGACACCGGAGGTCTGCAGCGCCGTGTACAGGTCGCCGTGGCCCGGCGGGCACCACTCGAGGTCGGGATCGGCCTCCCAGGTGACGGGCTCGAGGTCGTCGGCCCGCAGCTTGGGCTCCTTGTTCTGCAGGAAGTCCAGCGGGAGGTCGCCCACGGGCAGGTCCGGGTACTGCTCGAGCACCTCGAGGGTGTCCTCGCGCGTGCGGAAGGAGTCCATGAACAGCAGCGGCAGCGGGGAGCCGGTCGCCTTCCGGGCGGCCAGGACCTGCTCGACGATGATCTGCAGGAAGGACCTGCCGTCGCGCACGGGCAGCAGCGACTTCGCGCGGTCCATGCCCATCGAGGTGCCCAGGCCCCCGTTGAGGTTGATGATCGCGAGGCGGTCGAAGGCCTCCTTGGCCTGGAACGGGTCGATCGTGACGTCCTCGAGCCGGGGCGGGTCGAGGTACGGGGAGATGGTGTCCTCCGGGATCGACCCGGTGACGCCCTCCTCGAGCTGCTGGTAGTAGCGGGAGAACACGTCGATCGCCGTCTGGGCGACGCCGGCGTCTCGCATCTTCTGCTGGGCTGCGGAAAGGCCATGGGTGCTCATGTGGCCAGGGTATCGGTCGACGCGGGCCGTTCGCGGTCCGCGTGCGGGCGTGGTGTCCGTAGACTTGCGTCCCATGAGCACAGTCCTGTCCGCGGTCGCCTGGCCGTACGCCAACGGTCCCCGCCACATCGGTCATGTCGCCGGCTTCGGCGTCCCCTCCGACGTCTTCTCGCGCTTCATGCGCATGGCGGGCCATGACGTGCTCATGGTCTCCGGCACCGACGAGCACGGCACCCCGATCCTGGTCGAGGCCGACAAGGAGGGCGTGACCGCCCGCGAGCTCGCCGACCGGAACAACCGGATCATCGTCGATGATCTCGTCGCCCTGGGCCTCAGCTACGACCTGTTCACGCGCACCACCACCCGCAACCACTACGCGGTGGTGCAGGAGATGTTCGAGGTCGTGCGCGACAACGGCTACATGATCGAGCAGACCACCTCCGGCGCCATCTCGCCGTCGACCGGCCGCACCCTGCCCGACCGCTACATCGAGGGCACGTGTCCGATCTGCGGCGCGCCGGGTGCGCGCGGTGACCAGTGCGACACCTGCGGCAACCAGCTGGATCCGACGGACCTCATCGACCCGGTCTCCCGCATCAACGGCGAGACCCCGGAGTTCATCGAGACCACCCACTGGTTCCTGGACCTGCCCGCGCTCGCGGCGGAGCTCGGTCGCTGGCTCGACGAGCGCGAGGCGACCGGTCTGTGGCGTCCGAACGTGATCCGCTTCAGCCAGAACATCCTCCAGGACATCAAGCCGCGCGCGATGACCCGCGACATCGACTGGGGCATCCCGGTGCCGGGCTGGGAGGACCAGCCCACCAAGCGCCTCTACGTGTGGTTCGACGCCGTGATCGGCTATCTCTCCGCGTCCATCGAATGGGCGCGGCGCCAGGGCGATCCGGAGGCGTGGCGCCGCTGGTGGAACGATCCCGAGGCCCTCACCTACTACTTCATGGGCAAGGACAACATCGTCTTCCACTCGCAGATCTGGCCGGCGGAGCTCATCGCCCAGAACGGCGAGGGCGACAAGGGCGGCGAGCCCGGCCGCTTCGGGAAGCTGAACCTGCCCACCGAGGTCGTCTCGAGCGAGTTCCTCACCATGGAGGGCCGGAAGTTCTCCTCCTCCAAGCGCATCGTCATCTACGTGCGCGACATGCTCGAGCGCTATCAGCCCGACGCGGTGCGCTACTTCATCTCGGCCGCGGGACCGGAGAACCAGGACGCGGACTTCACCTGGTCCGAGTTCGTCTCGCGCACGAACAACGAGCTCGTCGCCGGCTGGGGCAACCTCGTGAACCGCACGGCCGCGATGATCGCGAAGAACGTCGGCGAGATCCCCGCCGCGGGCGAGCTCGAGGACGTCGACCGGGCGCTGCTGTCCCAGATCGAGGGCGGCTTCCGGTCCGTCGGCTCCCTCATCGAGGCCCACCGGCAGCGCGCCGCGATCGCCGAGGCCATGCGCCTGGTGGGCGAGGCGAACCGCTACGTCTCGGAGACGGAGCCCTTCAAGCTCAAGGCCCCCGAGCAGCAGGAGCGCCTGCACACGGTGCTCCACGTGCTCGCCCAGGCCGTCACCGACCTCAACACCATGCTCGCCCCGTTCCTCCCGTTCTCCGCCAACGCGGTCGAGAGGGCGCTCGGCGGGGACCGGCAGATCGCCCCGCTGCCCGAGGCCCGCGAGGTCGAGGACCTTGACGGCGGCCCCTCCTACGCGATCATCACGGGCGACTACACGGACGTGCCCGCATGGGGCCACCGCGACGTCGAGACCGGTCGCCCGGTCTCCAAGCCCTCGCCGATCTTCACCAAGCTCGACCCGAAGGTCGTCGACGAGGAGCTCGAGCGGCTCGACCCCGAGGCCTGATCCGACGGGTCACTCCCCCGTCGCGCCTCCGAGCCCTCCGAGGTCGAAGACGCGGGCGGTGACGGCGAGCCCGCCGCCCTCGCTCTGCGCGCCGCCCTCCTGCAGGGCGCGCGGGATGAGCTCCTCGGGCGCGGGGTGCCCGGTGACGTGCGCGAGGTACGCCTCGTGGCTGCGCAGCGAGGCGATCGACGCCTCGGCGTCATCGGGGCCGACGGGGATCGCGTGGGTCGGCCGCGAGTGGCCGACGACGAGCAGGGCGCGGGCCTGCCACGGTCGATACCCGTCGTGGCCGAGCTCGCGGAACACCCAGGGGTTCGCGGCGTCGCGCGTGCCGTCGGCCGCCGCCGTCCCGGCCGCGCGGTGGTCCGCCTGGTTCAGGGAGCCGTAGGCCTCGACCTCGTAGGTCGTGGTGAGCACGAGGTCCGGGCGCACGTCGCGGACGGTGCGGGCCACGTCGCGCCGCAGGTCGAGCGAGGGCTCGAGCATGCCGTCGGGATGGGCGAGGATCCGCAGATCCTCGACGCCCACCGTCGTGCAGGCGGTCCGCTGCTCGCGGGCGCGCAGCGGGGCGACGACTTCCGGTGCCTCCGCCATGCCCGCCTCCCCCGCGGTGAGCAGGAGGTAGGTGACCTCGACGCCTCGCGTGGTCCAGCGGTGCACCGCGGCGGACGCCCCGTACTCCATGTCGTCGGGGTGCGCGACCACGCAGAGCACGCGGCGCACGTCCTCGTCGGGAAGCGTCGGCAGGGCGCGGGCGGCCTGGTGGCTGGGCATGAGGACTCCCCTCGGTCGGCGGGCAGCGCCGCGTCGGGCCGCCCGGGCTCCGAGGCTACTCGGGCTCGACTCCCGCGCGGGAGGGATCCGGAGCGCCCGCGCGCCCAGCGCCGGCTCGCGCAGCGCCGGCTCGCGCGGCGCCGGCTCGCGCAGCGCGACGGCGCCCGGCCCATCGGCGCAGTCGCGCCGTGGTCCGCTCGAGCGGCAGGAACGCCGCCCAGCACACCACCGTGGGCAGGAAGTGGATCCCGAGCGCCACGAACGTCGCGAGATGGAAGACGAGGAAGACGCCGATCAGCGCGTAGAGCTTCCTGCCCCGCAGGAACAGCGCGAGCGGAGAGATGGTCTCGAGGGCGATGAGCGCCCATTGGGCCGGACGGAACAGCCAGGGCACGTCCAGCATCCACTGCACCCACGGGGCGCCGCGGCGGATGAACGCGAAGGCGAACACTGCGCTGTTCGCCCAGGTCGCCGGGGACCCGGAGATCACCGACTTCTCGAGCACCGAAAAGAAGTAGGTGAGCACCACGGCGAGCTGGATGCAGCGCAGCGCCCAGCCCGCCTGCCGGGAGAGCACTCCTCCGTCGGCCCCACCGAACCCACCGACCCCGCCGACC
>NZ_JAKRMO010000092.1:0-10528 GCF_022346485.1 Brachybacterium sp. ACRRE
GGGGTCGACGGGGCGGACGCGGGGATGGTGGCGTCCAGGATCGTGGGGCCGCCCGCGGGGGAGGAGACCACGAGGTGACCGCCCGTCGCGCGCACGCGGTCGGTGAGCCCCGCGAGGCCCGTCGAGACGCCGTCGCGCCGCACGTGCGCGCCGCCCCGGCCGTCGTCCTCGATGCGCACCCGCAGGGCCGTGGGCGCGGGCGATCCGGGGAGCCGGGGCGCGGATCCCGCAGCGCCCGGCCGATCGGCCGGCCCCGCGAGCGTCACGTCGACGCGGACGTGCGAGGCGCCCGCATGCTTGGCGACGTTGGTGAGGGCCTCGGACACCACGAAGTAGGCGACGGCCTCCTGCTCGCGGCCCAGGCGCTCCGGCACGGCGACCGTGAGGCCGACGGGGACGGGGGAGCGCGCCGCGAGGGCGGAGAGCGCGGGGTCCAGGCCGCGGTCGGTGAGGACGGCCGGGTGGATGCCGCGGGCCAGCTGGCGCAGATCCGTGATGACGGCCTTCGCCTCGTCGTGCGCCTCGTCGACGAGCTCGGCGGCGCCCGCGGGATCCTTCTCGATGCGCGAGCGCGCCATGCCCAGTGTCATGGCCAGCGCGACCAGGCGGGGCTGGACCCCGTCGTGCAGGTCCCGCTCGATGCGCAGGCGCTCCTGCTCGGCGGCGTCGACCGCGCCCTGACGGCGCACGGAGAGCTCCTGGACCTCCTGGCGCAGGCCGTCGTCGCTGCTGGGCAGCATCACCCGCGCGAGCCCCCGCTCGGCGAGCACCCCGGCGGCGAGCGAGCCGAGCGCGATCGCGAGGCACAGGACGGCCCCCAGGGCGAGCACGAGCGGGCCGGGACGCCAGGAGCCCAGCTGGGCATCGGGCGCCATGATCGCGAGCTCGGCCGCGGTCCACGCGCCCCACAGTCCGACGTAGAGGACGAGGCTCGGGAAGAAGCCCACGATCATCGTGATGTGGTGGTGCAGCACCGAGCGCCAGAACTGCCAGGAGATGACGTCGAGCCCCAGGTTCTGCAGCGCGGCGCCGAAGCCCGTGCCCCGCGCGACCCGTCGCGAGGGGACGACGACGTCCACGCCGTGCACCGCCCGGGCCCGGCGGCGCTCGAACGCGGCCGCCGCACGCATGACGAGCACCCACGGCACCAGCAGCAGGAGGCCCATGAGGACGGCGGGCAGGGAGGCGAGCCCGGTGACCAGGACGGTCAGGCTGATCCACAGCCAGGTGATCGAGAGCAGGCCCGAGACCAGCACGCTCGCCATCCCCACCAGGAAGCGGGGACGAGGTGCGTCGGGGCGCGGTGCGTCGGGCCGCGGCACCGGCGCGGGTCCGGCGGGCGTCGTCGTGGAGGTCATGGGATCACCGTAGGCGGGCGCGTCGCGGCGCACACCGGGGCCGGCCGCCGTGCCCCGCGGGGGATAACCCCCGCTCGCGCGGCGGATCGCTCGCCGCCTGGCGGACGCACGAGGCTGTGAGACCTGTCCCGCCCGGACGAGCCGCGCACCCCGCAGAGCCCCGGTGCGGTTCAATGAGTCCATGAGCGATGACCTCATCAGCGAAGGAGCGGACGACATGCAGGATGCCGGCAGCATCGACCCGAACTCGGACAGCGCCGAGGGAGCAGGCGCGACGGACCAGGTGATCGAGCAGGGCGATGCGGTGAGCGCGTCCATCGCCGCCGACCAGGGGCCCAGCCGCGGCACCCTCCGCGACGTCGCCGACAGCCTGGGCATCTCCAGCGCCGTGGCGCTGCGTGCGCTGCGCGACCAGGCCGACATCCGGCCCCGCCTGCGCGAGCGCGTCCACGAGGCCGCCGAGCGGCTGAACTTCCCGCTCGAGGAGCTCGCCGACGAGACCTCGCACCGCGGCGTGGTCGCGGTCCTCGTCAACACGATGCGCAACACCTGGATCTCCGATCTGGTGCGCGCGATCCGCATCGAGCTCACCGCCACCGGCCGCTCGGCGATCGTCGTCCCGACCCGTCGCCGCGTCCCGGAGTACCCGATCGCCGCGGACACCGACGCGATCCGCTCCCTCGTGGACCTCGGCGTCGACGGCTTCCTCATGGTCTCCGACCTCCACGACGTCGACAGCGTCATCGAGGCCACCGCCGACCGGCCCTTCGTGGGCATCGGCTGCTCGCGGTCCTTCGTCGGCCGCTTCGACACGGTCCGCATCGACGACGAGGTGGGCCAGGGTCTGCTCGTCGATCACCTCGTGAGCCTCGGCCACACCGAGATCGCGCACGTGGGCGGGGTCGGCTCGACCGTCGCCCGAGAGCGCGCCGACGCCTTCCAGCTCGCCATGGAGCGCCACGGCCTCGCCGACCACGCGCGCATCGAGCCCGGCGACTTCACCGAGCAGGTGGGGCAGACCGCGGGATCGATGCTGCTGCGCGGCAGTCAGGTGCCCACGGCGGTGACCTGCGCGAACGACGTCACGGCGCTCGGCGTGCTCGCCGCCGCCCGCGACGCCGGCTACGAGGTGCCCACGCAGCTGGCCGTCGCCGGATACGGCAACACCTCGCTCTCCTCCTCGGGCGTGACGCAGGTGACCAGCGTCGACCCGAACTCGGACCGCCTGGGGGCGCTCGCCGCCCAGCTTCTCGTGGACCGCGTCTCCGGCCATGAGCAGGAGGCGCGCGACGTGGCCGTCGCCCCGTCGCTCGTCGCCCGCCAGAGCACGGCGGCGGGTCCCCGCGCCGAGTCCAAGCGGCGCACGCGCGTCCACGTCGACTGACCGGCGCGGGCGAGCCCGCCCGTCGGACATCTGACCCGTCACGTCCCTCCGCCCGTTCGCGCACGGACCGCGTGTCCGGGCATCCCACCTGCGATAGGCTCCGACCATGATCAACACCACGAACGACCCGACGACCCCGCCCACCCAGCGGTCGATCGGCGAACTCGTCGCCTCGATCCGTGACGAGGTGCTCGGTGTCGTGCACTCCGAGATCGACATCGCCAAGAAGGAGATCACGGGCATCGCCGTCAAGGCGGGTGTGGTCGCGGCGTGCGCGGCCGTGCTGCTGTTCCTGCTGCTCTCCGCCTGGGTGATGCTGCTGTTCGCCGCCGCCTGGGGCCTGCAGGCCGCGGGCCTGCCGGCCTGGGCGTCCTTCCTCATCGTGGCGGGCGCGTTCATCGTCCTCGCCGTGATCGCCGGCCTCGTGGCCTTCCTCGTGGTGCGGAAGATCCGCGCCCCCGAGACCACGATCGAGACCGCCAAGGGCGCCGTCGACGCCGTGCAGGGCAAGCGCCGCGCGAACGCCGTCTCCTACGACGACACCTTCGACGAGCTCTACGGCAAGCAGGTCAGCGCCCGCGTCTCCGACTGACCCGGGTCCCGGGCAGGGCCCGCGGCCACGTACCCTGGACCCGTGAGCCTGAACCTGTACGACACAGCAACGCGCGAGACCGCGCCCTTCCGCCCCGTGCGAGAGGGCGCGGTCTCGCTGTACGCGTGCGGCCCCACCACGCAGGGGGCGCCGCACATCGGGCACCTGCGCACCTTCCTCGCCGTGGACGTGCTGGTCCGCTGGCTCGAGCGCAGCGGCCTCGACGTCACCTATGTGCGCAATGTGACCGACATCGACGACAAGATCCTCGCGAAGTCGGCGCAGAACGACGTGCCCTGGTGGGCCTGGTCCTACCGCTTCGAGCGCGAGTTCCACGAGGTCCTCGACGACCTCGGCTGCCGCGTCCCGGACTACGAGCCGCGCGCGACGGGCCACGTCACCGAGATGATCGCCTTCATGGAGCGTCTGATCGAGCGCGGTCATGCCTACGCCGACGGTCACGGCAGCGTGTACTTCGACGTGCGCTCGCTGCCCGACTACGGCTCCCTGACCCATCAGGACCTCGACGACATGCAGGACGCGGGCGAGGCGCCCGAGCCGGGCAAGCGCGATCCGCGCGACTTCGCCCTGTGGAAGGCGGCGAAGCCCGAGGAGCCCGGGACCGCGGCCTGGGACACGCCCTTCGGGCGCGGCCGCCCCGGCTGGCACCTCGAGTGCTCGGCGATGGCCCGCCGCTACCTCGGGGAGACCTTCGACATCCACGCCGGAGGCCTGGACCTGCGCTTCCCGCACCACGAGAACGAGCAGGCCCAGTCCCACGGCGCCGGCTACGGCTTCGCGCGCACCTGGATGCACGTGGCGGTGCTCACCGTGGACGGCATGAAGATGGGCAAGAGCCTGGACAACTTCGTGACCGTCGAGGACGCCCTCGCCGCGCATCCCGCCCCCGCCGTGCGCCTCGCCCTGCTGGGCGCGCACTATCGCGCCACCATCGAGTACAACGCCGCCTCGATGCGCGAGGCCGAGGTGGTCTGGGAGCGCTTCGGCGCGAGCACGCAGCGCGCCCAGGAGCTGCTGGGGGAGGACGCCGTGCTCGCGCAGGACCTGCGCGCCGTCGAGCTCCCCGAGGCCTTCGCGGTCGCCATGGACGACGACCTCGGCGTGCCCGAGGCGATGGCCGTCGTGCACCGCACGCACGCCGCGCTGAACGCCGCCCTCGCCGAGCGCGGCGCCGCACCGGAGACGATCGCCGCGCTGCTCGCGGAGCTCCGCGCGATGCTTGACGTGCTGGGTCTGGACCCCGTGTCCTGGGCCGACACCGCCGGAGAGGGCGGTGGGGAGCACGAGGCGCTCGACGCGCTCGTGCGCGGCCAGCTCGCCGCGCGCGCCGAGGCACGGGCGGAGAAGGACTGGGCGCGGGCCGACGCGATCCGCGACGCACTCGATCATGCAGGCATCCGGGTGGAGGACGGCGCCGACGGCGCCCGATGGACCCTCGCACCCGCGACCAGGAAGGACTCCTGATGGCAGGGAACAGCTCCCGTCGCGGCGCCATGCGCCGCACGAAGAAGGGCGCGACCGCCGGTTCCGGCGGTGTGCGCCGCCGCGCGCTCGAGGGCAAGGGGCCGACGCCCAAGGCGAGCGACCGCCCCGGTCACAAGGCCTACCAGGGCGGCTCCGGCGGCTCCGGCCAGGGCGGCAAGGGCGGCGCGGGGAAGGGCGGTCACGGCGGCAGGCAGCGCCGGGGCGACGCCCCCGCTCCCGGCGAGAACCAGGTCGCCGGCCGCAACGCGGTGCTCGAGGCCCTCCAGGAGGGCATCCCGGCGACCTCGCTCACGGTGCTCGCGCGCATCGAGGGCGACGAGCGGGTGCGCGAGATCCTGCGCCTGACCACGGCGCGCGGTCTGCCGATCGCCGAGGCCACCCGCACCGACCTCGACCGCATCACGGATCACGCCGTCCACCAGGGCGTCTCGCTGACCATTCCGCCGTACGAGTACGCGGACGTCGACGAGCTGCTGGAGATCGCCCACGACGCCTTCGAGCCGCCGCTCCTCGTCGCGCTGGACGGCATCACCGATCCCCGCAACCTCGGCGCGATCCTCCGCAGCGCGGGCGCCTTCGGCGTCCACGGCGTGATCCTTCCCGAGCGCCGCAGCGTGTCGATGACCGCGAGCGTCTGGAAGGTGGCGGCGGGCGCCGCGGGCCGCGTGCGCGTCGCCCAGGTCACGAACCTCAACCGCACCCTGGCCGACCTCAAGTCCCGCGGCGTGTTCGCCCTGGGTCTCGATGCCGAGGGGGACGTCTCCACGCGGGACCTCGCCAGCCAGGAGCGCTCGCTGGGCACCGAGCCCGTCGTGCTCGTGGTCGGCGCCGAGGGCAAGGGCCTCTCACGGCTCGCCCGGGAGACCTGCGACCAGGTCGTCTCGATCCCGATGGGGGAGCGCACCGAGTCGCTCAACGCCTCGGTCGCCGCGGCGATCGCGCTCTACGAGATCGCCGGGGTCCGCGAGGGCACGGGCATCGCCTGACGCGGGCGTCAGCCCTCGAAGATCGGGAGGGCTGACGTCTCGGTCGTGACCAGGGACTTCTCGTCGGGCCGATGGGGGAGGATGTTCTCCACGTAGTCCTGGACGGCCTCCTTCATCGGCACGTCCCGGCCCTGCTTCTCGCTGAGGAACCACTTGTGCTCGAGCACCTCGTGGAAGAACTCCGGGGGCTGCAGCTTCGAGCGCATGGTGCGGGGGATCGCCCGCACGATCGGCTCGTAGTGCTCCTGCTGCCACTCGTGGGCCACGAACTCCTCGTCCTCGGCCTGCTGGTCGGTGATCGCCCCGTACTGGTCGAGATCGTTGAGGAGACGGCGCGCCTGGTTCTCCTGGGCGTCGATCCCCGTCAGCCGCATGAGGCGTCGCGCATGGTGCCCCGCGTCCACGACCTTCGGCTGGATGGAGACGGTGGTGCCGTCCAGGTCCGTGGTGAGCTCGAGCTCGCCCACGTCGAAGCCGAGCTCGTTCAGGCGCTCGATGCGGGCGGAGACCCTCCAGCGCTCGTCGGCCGAGAAGCTCTCGCGCTCGGTGAGAGCGGACCACAGCTCCTCGTAGCGGGCCACCAGCTGGTCGCCGACCTCCACCGGATCGGACTCCTCGTCGATGAGCTCACCGGCCTGCAGGTCCATGAGCTCGCCGATGATGTTCGTGCGCGCGATGTCGAGGTCGTAGGCCCGCTGGCCGTCGGTGAGGCTCTCGTGGAGAGTGCCCGTCTCGACGTCCACCAGGTACGCGGCGAAGGCGCCCGCGTCGCGGCGGAACAGCGTGTTGGACAGCGACACGTCGCCCCAGAAGAAGCCCTCCAGGTGCAGGCGCACCAGCAGCACCGCGAGGGCGTCGAGCAGGCGCCGGGCCGTCTCCTCGCTCGAGACCTGCGAGAAGACCGCACGGTAGGGGAGCGAGAACTGCAGGTGACGCGTGATGAGTGCGGCGTCGAGCGGCTCTCCGCCGGGCGTGGCGCGACCGCTGACCACGGCGAACGGCTCGACCGCGGGGATGCCGATCTTGCGCAGGATCCGCAGCATGTCGTACTCGCGCTGGGCGAGCTCGCGATTGATCTCCTTGAGCGCGAGCACACGGCCCGAGACGCGCACGAAGCGCACCACGTGCCGGGAGATGCCGCGCGGCAGGGTGGCCAGCATCGACTCGGGCCACTCCTCGAGCGGCTCCTCCCACGGCAGGTCCAGCAGTGCCGGGTCGGGGCGCGAGGCCGTGATCTCGAGGGAAGCCATAGGCACTATTCTGCCCTCCCGCGCGCGCACGGTGAAGCGAGATGTGCGCAGGAGGTGTGCAGAGGCATGGGGCGTTCCCGCAGTGCACGCGCCGAAGGCGGACGAAACGGACGGCCGGCCGGCGCCGCCGGCGCCCCTGCTCACGGAAGCGGACGCGCGCACGGAAGCGGTCGCGCACACGGCAGCGGGCGCCCGGCCGATGGCCGAGCGCCCGCTGGAGAGCGGCCCCGCGCAGCGGGGCGGTCGCGTCAGTCGCCCAGGCGGGCGCCCGTCTTGACGTCGAACAGGTGCACGTGGCCCTCCTTGGGCTGGAAGTGCACGGTCTCGCCCTTCATCGGGGGCTTGCGGCCGTCGACGCGGGCGATGATCGGCTTGGAGTTCTCGTCCGAGCCGGCCAGGCGGCCGTAGACGTACGCGTCCGCGCCGAGCTCCTCGACCACGTCGACCTCGACGGCCAGGCCGTTCTCGGCGAGGGTGAGGTCCTCGGGACGCACGCCCACGGTCACGGAGGTCTCGTCGGTGTCCGAGAGGGTCGCGCGGTCGACGGGGACCGTCACGGCGCCGAAGGAGACGCCCTGGTCGGTGAGCTTCTGCTCGACCAGGTTCATGGCCGGGGAGCCGATGAAGCCCGCGACGAAGACATTGTCGGGGTGGTCGTACATGCGGCGCGGCGCGTCGATCTGCTGGAGCACGCCGCCGTTGAGCACCGCGACGCGGTCGCCCATCGTCATGGCCTCGGTCTGGTCGTGGGTCACGTAGACGGTGGTGACGCCCAGGCGGCGCTGCAGCGACGCGATCTGGGTACGGGTGGACACGCGCAGCTTCGCGTCGAGGTTCGACAGCGGCTCATCCATGAGGAACACCTGGGGCGAGCGCACGATCGCGCGGCCCATGGCCACACGCTGGCGCTGACCGCCGGAGAGCGCCTTCGGCTTGCGGTCGAGGTACTGCTCGAGGTCGAGGATCTTCGCGGCCTCCTCGACGCGCTTGCGGATCTCCGCCTTCGGGGTGCCGGCGATCTTCAGGGCGAAGCCCATGTTGTCGGCGACCGTCATGTGCGGGTACAGCGCGTAGTTCTGGAACACCATCGCGATGTCGCGATCCTTCGGCGGCACGTCGGTGACGTCGCGGTCGCCGATGAGGATGCGGCCGGCGTCGATCTCCTCGAGACCGGCGAGCATGCGCAGGGAGGTCGACTTCCCGCAGCCCGAGGGGCCCACCAGGACGAGGAACTCACCGTCCTCGATGGCGATGTCGAGGCCATCCACCGCAGGGCGCTCCTGGCCCGGGTAGACGCGGCTCGCGTGGTCGAACGTGACTGTAGCCATGGTGATTCCCTCCACCGGCAGGTACGTGCCGGACGATCCGTTGTGAAGTGTTGAGAGCACCGGTGCCGCTGTGCACCGCCCCGAGGGCTGTGTGCAACGTCGCACCGGCGATCGGAAGTGTATCCCAGATCTCAGGCCCGGGAGGACACCGTGCACGTCGTCGCGTCGCGGGGCGTCTCGGGCGGCGCCGCCGGGCGCCGACCGCGACGGTGCGGCGGCGCGGGCGGGGACGCCGCCTGCGGGGATACTGGGGGCGTGGATCTCACCGAATACGTACAGCGCCTCCTGGACCGCCGCTCCCGTCCCGAGGAGCCCCTGCGCATCGTGCAAGCGGGCCATCCCGCCCTGCGCGGGCCCGTGCGCGACGCGCGGGACCGCCTCGACCCCGCGCTGCTGCGCGAGCTCGTGGACGCCATGGTGGTGACCATGCGCGAGGCCCCGGGCGTCGGCCTCGCCGCGACGCAGATCGGCGTGCCCCTGCGCCTGTTCGTGGCCGAGGACCGCTTCGCCGCGGCCGACCAGGATCCCGAGGACGACCTGCTCGAGCGTCGGCCCTTCCCCCTGCGCGCGGTGCTCGGTCCCGCCTACGAGGTCCTCGGCGAGCAGCGGGTCTTCGCCTGGGAGGGATGCCTCTCCTACGACGGGCTCAGCTCGATCGTGCCGCGGGGTCGGCGCATCCGCTTCACGGGCGCCCTCCTGGACCAGGACGGCGCGCTCGTGGACGTGGACGAGGAGCACCAGGGGTGGCCCGCGCGCATCCTCCAGCACGAGACCGACCACCTCGCCGGCACGCTCTGCCACGACCTGGCCGTGCCGCGCTCGATCATCGACACCCGCTACGCCCCGCGCTGGGCCGACGTCACCGAAGCCGTCGACGGTCTCGGGCTCACGGGCCCCATCGAGCGCCTCGCTCCCGGGACCGTGGTGCTCGACTGACCCGTCGGCCCGTCGGCCCGTCGGCCCGTCGGCCCGCGGTCCTGCGGTCCCGCGTCGCCGTGTCCATCCTGTGCCCGGGTGATCCCGCTATGGTGTGCCACGGCGTCGGGGTCTCCCGGCGCGCAGGACAGCAGAAGGGGAGCTGAACGTGGCGAACGCGAACGGTGGGTCCAAGTCATCCACGAGCGGCAAGGACAACGAGGACGCGCAGGGGCCTCAGGCGCCCGATGAGCGCGTGCTCGGCATCGTCGACCATGCACTGCGGATCCAGCGGCCCGTGGCCGACAAGTACGTGGACTCGCTGCGGCGCAAGCACCCCGAGATGTCCGAGGAGGACCTCGTCGGCCATGTCGAGAAGCAGGTCCGCCGTCTCCTGACCATCTCCGGCGCCGGCGTCGGCGGCGCCGCCGCCCTGCCCGGCGTGGGCACCGTGGCGGCGATCGCGCTGACCTCGGGCGAGGGCGCCGCGTTCGCCGAGGCGTGCGCCTTCCTCATCCTCGCCGTGGCGCGCGTGCGCGGCGTGGACATGGGTGATCAGGCCAGCCGCAAGACCGTGGTGCTCGGCGTGCTGGGAGGGGAGAAGGGCGAGCAGCTCGTCTCGAAGGCCCTGGGCCGCCAGGGGCTGCAGTGGGGCGCGGTCCTCAACGGCGTCGCCCCCGACTTCGTGGTCTCGGCCGTCAACAACCAGATCAAGCGCTGGATCCGCCGCAAGATCGCCGCGCGCATGGGCAGCGTCTGGGCCGGCCGCCTGATCCCCTTCGGCGTCGGCGCGGTGATCGGCGGCGTCGGCAACCGCTTCCTCGCCAGCGGCATCATCAAGGCCGAGCGGGAGATCTTCTCCCACGTCGACGAGCTCAGCGCAGGGACGGCGGACGCCGCGTCCGCGCCGAACCCCAAGCGCGTCGACGCCTCGCTCGACGGAGACGCGAAGAGCGCCTGACACCGGCGCTGGCGCCCGCGGCGCACCGCGCAGCGGAGAGGCCATGCAGATATGAGCGTGGGGGGGCCGGGGTCAACGGGGTCGGGGGGGCCCCCGCCAAAAAATGGGGGGGGGGGGGGGGGGGGGGGCGGCCGGGGGGGGCCGGGGCCGGGGGGGGGGGGGGGGGGGGGGCGGGGGGGGGGGGGGGGGGGGGGGGGGGCGCGCGCCCCCGGCGGGGCGGCGGCGGGGCCGGGCCGGGGCGCCGGGGG
>NZ_JAKRMO010000093.1:0-10133 GCF_022346485.1 Brachybacterium sp. ACRRE
TCGCGGGCCTGACGGTCGTGGACCATGCGCACGGCACGGTCACGGAGCTCTGGGCTGAACTTCTTGGGCATACTCCGATTCTCCTTCGTGAGACTCGGAACGGAACCCAGGGCGCTTCACTTCGCCGAAAAACAGGCCGCGAGACGGCGCGAGTTCGAGTCGCAGAACCGTTTCAGGGGCGCCGTTGTTCAGGCCAACTGCGGTTCTGGTGGTCTTTCCCAGGTTGCCCAGCCAATGCGCTTCGAGAGTTGCGGATCGGGCGTGGTCGTAGTGGACGACATCTCCCGTCTCCAAGGCCATGTGGTGAGTGAAGGACCACGTGTCCTTCTCTGCGGAGTAGATGGTGGTCATCCCTATGGGGTTGGTGATCTGGTGGAAGACCACGATTCCTCGTGGCAGCGTTGTGTCTGTCCCGGGGTGAGCGAACACCGCCTTGATCGCGCCGCGCTGGTTGTCGTGCTTGGCGGCGAGCAATGCCCCAATGTGTTCGCTGAGCAGCTGCGCATTCGTCGCATCCTGATGGGCGAGTGCGGCCACAGATGCCGTATCCGTGTAGCGACGCTCGGTGATGGGGAGGAACGGCTGCGACGGCGGGTTTTGTTCAGCGTGCTCCAGACGGGCAAAGCGGTCGAGAAAATCGCCCATGCGAACGGTTTCCTCGAACCCTCGAGCCGAAGGCGCACGATCCTGGGCGTCCAGACCGAGATCGGGGTGCTCCTTCCGGATACGCTCGAGGATCCACCCGTCGGGAGGAAGACGCCACCCGGGACTACCTGTCTCTGCTCGCCATCGAGAAACACTGCGATCGACAAGGTTCACAGCAAGATGGATCCGAACATGCATGAGCTCACTGCGCGCGACGACACCTACGAACTTGTCGGGAGAAGAGGACTGCAGACGCTCGAGCTTGCTGCGTCGCGGGGCAGTGCGCGCCCACCAGGCGACGACATCGTCACTGTGGGGTACCAACGGGTCGTCGTGGTCTATCCCGGAGGCGAAAGCATGGCGGGCGCAGGAAGTCTTGCCCTCGGGCAGTGGCCGTGAGCAGCGCTCATTCAGACACACACGGACGTTCAGCATGCGGGTGTATCTCTTGAATCTCATCTGGACATCACCTGACGCGGTCGACGCAGTCATTCTACGGAGGGGCCGCACTACCCTGTTGTCGCGGTGCCGAGTGCTCGCCCCACCCTTCGCATGGCTACGATCGACCCACCGACGACGAGGGGATCCATCATGTGTGGACGGTTCGTGCTCGACTTCGAACTGGGCATTATTTAGCGGACGCAACAGGGCAGGCTGAACCTTGTTTCTGCCTTTGAGGGTTCGGCTGGGTTCCTTTCAATGGTCTGCCGGGGCTCTCGATCAGTCACGTCATCGCCGGGCAGATCCAGATGCTGCATCGCCGCTGGCAGAGTCCCAGTCCCGCGCACGTCGACGAAGGCAGAATCTGCCCCCGTCTGGCCAGGCTTGATGCATCATTGTTGCAACGGATGCAATACTGGCGTCGTGGATCAGAACCGCCCTGGTGTATCTCCGCTTCGCGAGCTCCGCAACGTGCGTGCGCTGGACGAGCATCGCTTCGTGTTCGACGCGATGCTCTCCGGTTGGGCGGATCAGCAGAGCAGCCGAGGGCTCTCCGAGCGGACCATCGGGAGTAGGGAGCGAGTCGTCCGGTCTTTCGAGGAGTTCGCTGGCCGATACCCGTGGGAGTGGTCTCCTGGAGATCTTGAGGACTACACCACGCGCGTAATGTCGCGGACGCATCCGGCGGCTCGGTCCACGATCCGGGGCTACCACTCGATCATCCGTCTGTTCTGCGACTACCTCACCGACCCTCGCTACCAGTGGTCGGTGGATTGCGAGGAGCGGTTCGGAACGACGCCGCAGCAGGTCTGCCATGAGTGGAACACGCTCGCACATTTGCTCGGCTATGAAGGACGCGCACAGCGGCGCGCTCTGACCTACGACGAGCTCGAGACGTTCTTCTCCGCGGCCGACCAGCGAGTCGAAGTCATCCTCCGACGCGGTCGAAAGGGGGCCCTGGCGGCGCTGCGCGATTCCCAGATTTTCAAGACTATCTACGCATACGGGCTGCGTCGCGCCGAGGCGGTAAGGCTAGATGTAGCGGACCTGAGGCCCAACGGTGCGGCCCCGCGGTTCGGACGCTTCGGAGCCGTGGAGGTGCGCTGGGGGAAGGGAGCTCACGGATCGGGCCCAAGGCGCCGCTCGGTGCTCACACTTCCCGAACTCGACTGGATCACGGAAGGTCTGGCCCAATGGATCGACCAGGCTCGTCCCCGCTTCACTACCGAATCAACGGGCCCCCTGTGGCTGACCGAACGAGGAACTCGGGTCTCGTTGCGCTACATCGACCTTCGCTTCGCCCAGATCCGCGACGAAGCCGGGCTACCCGGGGAGCTCAGCGTGCACGCTCTACGCCACACCTACGTCACGAACCTCATCGAGTGGGGGTACGCCGAAAAGTTCGTGCAGGATCAGGTCGGACACGCCTACGCGTCCACCACCGCGATATACACCTCTGTCGGCGACGACTTCAAAAACCGCATGATCAGCCAAGCACTCTCACGCATCTACGGAGGAAACCATGCCGACGGCTCCCACACCTGACGCCCCGATCACCTGGAAGCTGCGCCAGATCATGGCTACCTCGGGGATGTTCAACACCACCGATCTGATCGACCCCCTACGAGACCAAGGCGTACAGCTCTCCCGCGAACAGATCTACCGCCTCGTAACCAAGACTCCCGAGCGATTGAACGTCGAAGTGCTCGCCGCACTCTGCCGAATCCTTGACTGCACTCCAAACGACCTCATCGAGATCCCCCAGGTCCAGGTCCAGCGACCACGCCGAGCAGCAGGAGCAGCGCAGCACACCGGGCTGGTTGTGACTGAATCGCCCCGGGTCTGGTGGAGGCTCTGATCCCACGGGAGGATGAGGAGCATGGCAGCACCGAGGAAGTACCCGGACGAGCTTCGGGAGAGGGCCACGAGGATGGCCGTGGACGCGCGACGGGATCCAGCGACGAGGTCGGGAACGTTCCGCCGCGTGGGCGAGCAGTTGGGGATCAATCCCGAGACGCTGAGGAACTGGGTCGTGCAGGCCGAGATCGACGAGGGGCACCGTCCCGGGACGACGACCAGCGACGCTGAACGGCTCGCTGAGCTGGAGAAGGAAGTGCGCGAGCTGCGCCGCGCGAACGCGATCCTGAAGTCGGCCTCGGCTTTTTTCGCAGCGGAGCTCGACCGCCCACCGCGTTGATCGTGACGTTCATCGACCAGCACAACCATGAGTTCGGCGTCGAGCCGATCTGCCGCACGCTCACCGCAGCGGGCACCCAGATCGCGCCGAGCACCTACTACGCCTTCAAGACCCGCCCGCCCTCGAAGCGAGCGATCCGTGACCGGGAGCTGCTCGTGCACATCCGGCGCGCGCATGCGGAGAACTTCGGGGTCTACGGCGCGAAGAAGCTCCACGCCCAGTTGCGCCGGGAAGGCATCTCGGTCGCGCGCTGCACCGTGGAACGACTGATGCGGGCGGAAGGGCTGCGCGGGATCAGCCGCGAGAAGGGCCCGCGGACCACGCTCCCCGGCGACGGCCCAGACACTCGTCCTGACCTGGTCGATCGCGACTTCACCGCCACGGCCCCGAACCAGCTGTGGGTCGCGGACATCACCTACTGCCGCACCTTCGCCGGCTGGGTCTATGCCGCGTTCGTCATCGATGTGTTCTCCCGCCGCGTGGTCGGCTGGCAGCTGTCGAAGTCGCTGCGGACCGACCTCGCCCTGGACGCACTGGAGATGGGGATCTGGACCCGCGAGCACGCAGGCCACGACATCTCCGGGCTCACGCATCACAGCGACAAAGGCGTCCAGTACGTCGCCGTCCGCTACACCCAGCGCCTCGCGGAGGCCGGCGCGGTCGCATCTGTCGGTTCGACTGGCGACTCCTATGACAACGCCCTGGCCGAGGCCTTCAACTCGCTGTTCAAGGCTGAGCTGGTCCGCAACCGCGGGCCCTGGACGGGCATCGACGAGCTCGAGATCGCGACCGCGGAATACATCGACTGGTTCAACCACCGACGACTCCACGGCGAGATCGGCATGATCCCGCCCGTCGAACTCGAGGAGAACTACCATCACCACCAGACCGCTCCGGCGACCGCCGATGCGGCACTTGCGAGCCTCTAACAAACCCGGGGCGATTCAAAACCTACGAGCACAGCTTCCTGCCGAAGATCGGCCCCTGGGCGCTGTACGGGCTGCTGTTCACCATCGTGCTGCTGTTCGCTCTCCAGGGCGACGCGATCCTCTCCGCCCCGGGAGACGTGGCCCGCATCGCCCTGCCGCTGCTGGTCTACTTCGTGGTCATGTTCCTGGGGTCCTTCCTGCTCGGACGGGCGATCGGCCTGAATTACGCCAAGTCCACGACCGTCGCGTTCACCGCCTCGGGCAACAACTTCGAGCTCGCGATCGCCGTCGCCATCGGCACCTTCGGCGTCACCTCCGGCCAGGCCCTCGCCGGTGTCGTCGGCCCCCTGATCGAGGTCCCGGTCCTCGTCGCCCTCGTCTATGTCGCCCTCGCGATGGGCCGCCGGCTCTTCCCCGGCGACGCGACCGTTCCCACCCGATGAACCAGCAGAGAGATCGAGTCGCCATGACCGCGAAACGCCCCGCAGTCCTGTTCGTGTGCGTGAAGAACGGCGGCAAGTCCCAGATGGCGGCCGCCCTCATGCGCCATCACGCCGGAGATACCGTCGAGGTGCACTCCGCCGGCACCCGCCCCGGCACCGCCATCAATGCCCAGTCCGCGGAGGCGATCGCCGAGGTCGGCGCGGACATGTCCTCCGCCGTCCCACAGCCGGTCACCTCCGAGCTGCTGCGCAGCGTCGACCACGTGATCGTCATCGGCGGCGAAGCCGTCATCGAACCCGTTGAGGGAATGACCGCGCCGGTCACCACCTGGCACACCGATGAGCCCTCCCAGCGGGGCATCGAAGGGATGGAGCGCATGCGCCTGGTGCGCGACGACATCGACGCCCACGTCCGCGCGCTCCTGGCCGACCTCACCCAGTCCCCGAACTGACCCCCAAGCACCTAGGAGATCCCATGCTCACCACCTCCACGACCTCGCACCCCGCGGTCATCATCGGTGCTGGACCCATCGGTCTGGCCGCAGCCGCCCACCTCTACGAGCGCGACCTTCCTTTCATCGTCCTCGAGGCCGGGCCCGCAGCCGGAGCGGCGATCACCAGCTGGGGGCACACCCGGCTGTTCTCCCCGTGGCAGTACAACCTCGACCCCGCCGCACAGCGCCTCCTCGAAGCCAGCGGCTGGACCGCCCCCAACGCCGAGGCTCTGCCGACCGGTCACGAACTGGGCGAGCAGTACCTCGAGCCCCTCGCGCAGCTTCCTCAGCTCGCCGAGTCGATCCGCTACGACGCACGTGTCACCGCTGTCTCCCGCGCCGGCATCGACAAGACCCGCACCGCACGCCGCGAGGAGACCCCCTTCCTCGTTCGGATCGAGACCACCGACGGGCACAGCGAAGACGTCCTCGCCTCTGCTGTCATCGATGCGTCCGGCACCTGGTCCACTCCCAACCCGCTGGGTCAGGCTGGGCTCCTCGCTCCCGGTGAACGACAGGCCCTCGCCGCGGGTCGCATCACGCCACCGCTGCCCGACGTGCAGGGCCGTGATCGCGAGCGCGTCGCCGGCAAGCGAGTCATGGTGACGGGTGCCGGCCACTCGGCCGCCAACACCCTGCTGGACCTCGCAGAACTGGACGCTGCCACCACGATCATCTGGGCCGTCCGCACCGCTGACCTCTCTAGCGTCTACGGCGGCGGTGAGCAGGACGAGCTCGCAGCGCGCGGGGCACTCGGCTCCCGGCTGCGCAAGTTGGTCGACTCCGGGCGCATCGAGGTCCTCACCTCGTTCACCATCACTCGCTTCAGCCTCGAGGACTCGTTGACCGTTCATGCGGTGACCCCGGACGGGGAGCGAGAGGTGAGCGTCGATGTACTGGTGCCGGCCACCGGGTTCCGCCCCGAGCTCGGGATGCTCTCCGAGCTCCGTCTGGACCTGGACCCGGCGGTCGAAGCCCCCGCACAGCTGGGACCGCTCATCGACCCTGAGTTCCACTCCTGCGGATCCGTCGAGCCCCACGGGGAACGCGTCCTCTCCCACCCGGAGAAGAACTTCTACATCGTCGGCATGAAGAGCTACGGCCGCGCCCCCACCTTCCTCATGGCCACCGGCTACGAGCAGGTCCGCTCCATCGCGGCAGCCCTTGCCGGCGACCGCGAAGCAGCAGACGCGGTCCACCTCGAACTGCCCGAGACCGGGGTGTGCACCACCGACCTCGGCGGCAGCTGCGACGCCCCCGCGCCAGCCGACGACGTCTGCTGCTCCTCCAGCCCGCAGATGATCGAGTTGTCTGTCGGTCGCTGACCTCACGAAAGGGCACGTTGCCCGCCGTGAGTCACTCCGGCCTCCGCGCCCCACATCTGAGGAATAGTGCATCGACGAATAAATCTCTCCCCCGGCAATCCGGGCAGTCTCAGGTTTCATGCTCCAGGTGGGCTGCTGCTCGACGCACCATCGGCCCACGAAGATTCTCTATCGCGGCCGACATGCACTCCATGAGAGTCGGGGGCTGCCGCACGATCAGGTGACAGTTGGGGTGTCAGGCCGCGAGGCTCACGGCCGGGTTCATGATGGTCTCGTATTCGATGGGGGTCAATCGGTCCAGGCGGGCCTGTCGGCGTCGTCGGTGGTAAGTCCTCTCGATCCAGGTGATGATTGCGATGCGGAGCTCTTCTCGGGTCCGCCAGCGCTTGCGGTCCAGGACGTTCTTCTGAAGTAGCGAGAACAACGATTCCATCGCGGCGTTGTCGCCAGCAGCACCGACCTGGCCCATCGATCCGATGAGGTGATGACGGTGCAGGGCGTGCACGAACTTCCGGGACCTGAACTGGGATCCTCGGTCCGAATGCACGATGCAGCCGGCGGCGTTGCGACGCCTGGATATCGCGTTGTCCAGGGCAGTCACCGCCAGTCGGGCCTTCATCCGGTCACTGATTGAGTAGCCCACGATCCGACCGGAGAACACGTCCTTGATCGCGCAGAGGTAGAGCTTGCCCTCATCGGTCCAGTGCTCGGTGGGGGGCACCTCCCGCTTGCGGGGGAATGTCGGTCAGCCAGAGTTCGTTGACGTCATCGGCGGTGAAGTCTCGCTTGACGAGGTCATCATGGACCGGCGGGCCGGGCCGCTTCCCGTTCTTGCCGCGCTTCTTCCCGAACACGGACCACCAGCGGTTGTCCCGGCAGATCCTCCACGCCGTCCGTTCACACATCTCCTCACCCGACTCGGCGGCTTCGCCGACCAGGAACCGATAGCCGAACTCGGGGTCATCGAGATGGGCGTCCAACAGGGCGTTGGCTCGGTAGGCCTCGACCATCTCGGCGTTGGTGACCTGCTGCTTCCGCCAGCGGTAGTAGGGCTGGCGGGAGAGCTTCAAGACCCGCAGGGACACCGCGACGGGGATGCCGTCAGCGGCGAGCTCGCTCACGAGCGGGTAGAACCTTTTCCCGGCAAGTTCGCCTGGGACAGGTAGGCGGCGGCACGGCGCAGGACCTCGTTCTCCTGCTCGAGCAACCGGATCTTCTTGCGGGCATCGCGCAGCTCTGTAGATTCCTCCCGACTCTTTCCGGGGCGGTTGCCGTCGTCGATGTCGGCTTGGCGGATCCATTTGTGGAGCGTCATCTCGTGGACGCCGAAGTCCTTCGCGATCTGCGCGATGGTGACGCCGTCCTCACGGGACCGGGCCACTCGCACGACATCGTCGCGGAACTCCTGCGGGTAGGGAGCGGGCATGGTGCACATCCTTCCAGGCCGCCCAGTGGGCAAGCCAGATCAGATGTCACCTATCCGTGCGGCAGCCCCTCGCGTCGGCTTCGGGGCTGGCCGGTAATCCAGCCGCGAACGGTGACTGTAGATCGTACTCAAGTCAGCGTCTGAGGAGGCGGGCGAAGAACCCGGGGCGGGGGGCCTTGCCGGTGTGTCCGGGGCAGCGGTCTCGGGGTGCGACGTTCTTCATGACCTGGTCGACGTGCTGTCCGCAGCCGGCCCAGGTGGTCTTGCCGCAGGTGCGGCAGGTGGTGGCTCTGCACATGGGGTTCTCCTAGCGGTGATGGCGGGGTGGTTCAAGCGGCCTGCGTGGGTGCCTTCTCGAAGAGGGCTGAGAGGGAGGGGTCCGGTGAGACGCGGTTCCAGGGCATCTTCGAGAGGACCGAGGCCATGGCGCAGGAGTCGCTGAGGGCGGAGTAGGTTAGGCCCGCGCCGATGGCGCCGGCGAGCAGTCCCAGGCGGGGGTGGATGAGCTGACCGGCCAGGGTGCCGAGCAGGACGAGGGAGCCGGCCGTCATGCGGACCTGGCGGTCCATCGCCCAGCGGGTTCCGCGGCGCACCACGGTTCCGCCGGCTGCCTGGTAGGTGGCGATGCCGCCCTCGAGGACGTCGACGGTGTCGAAGCCGGCCTCGTGCAGGGCCGAGCAGGCCTTGCTCGCCCGGGCGCCGGACTGGCAGACCAGCACGACGTGGTCGTGCATGCGCTCGGCGAGGTCGGCCGTGTGCTCGGTGAGCAGGTCCAGGGGCACGTTGTAGGAGCCGCGGATGTGGGTGGTCTCGAACTCGCCCGGGGTGCGGACGTCGACGATCATCAGCTCCGGATCCTCGGAGAGGCGTCGGGTGAGCTCGGCCGGCGCGACGGTACGGGGCGCGTTCTGCAGGGCGGTGGTCATCGGGCATCCTTCCCAGTGGTGGCGAGGTCGTGCTGCTGCGCGGTCCAGCGGGACCAGCCGGCGTAGCTGCCGTCGAGTTCGACAACGTCGTAGCCGGCGCGGCGCAGGGTGGAGGCGGCCACGGAGTTGCGCAGTCCGGACTGGCAGAACGTGATCAGCCGGCCCGCCTCACGGTCGGGCAGGTCGTCCTGGTGGAAGAGCACCTTCCCGGCGGAGAGCTGCTCGGCACCGGGGACGGTCCCGTCCGCGTGCTCGCTGCGGTTGCGCACATCCAGCAGCAGAGCCGTGGAGTCTTCGGCGCGCAGCTCCTCCAGGTCGGCCGGGGAGACCACCGCGGGGACCGTGGTGGGCAGGCCGTCGAGGGAGGTGACGTAGCCGGTCAGGGAGTCCACCCCGACCCGCACGAAGTGATCGCCGTACTCGGTGGCGGTCTCGGCGTCCTCGGCGAGGACGACGAGCTCGGCGTCATCGGTCTCGGGGTCGAAGGCCCAGGCAATGTGGGTGGCGGCCTTGCCGAGCGAGGGGAGGCTCAGCGCGCCAGGCACGGTTCCGGTGTGGACCTGGTCCACGGGACGGGTGTCGATGAGGGCGTAGGTGCCGTCCTCGAGCCCGCGGGTGAGCTCGTCGACGCCGACCTCTCCCGGTGTGGGGCGATCGCCGAGGATGGCGGGACCCTGCTTGTTCTGGCGCTTCATCCGTGCGAAGTAGGCGTGCGCGTCGGGCTGCCCCTCGAGCAGCTCGTCGATGAAGCCCTGCTCGTCGTCGTGCTCGAGGTAGGGCGCCCACCAGGCGAACTTCCGCTCATAGCCGACGGTCGTCGACGGCAGAGCGCCGAGCGCCTTGCCGCAGGCCGATCCGGCGCCGTGCCCGGGGAAGACCTGCACATGGTCCGGCAGGGTGAGGAAGGCGCTCTTCAGCGAGGCGAACAGCTGCTTGGCACCCTCGAACCGGGTGTCCTCCATACCGGCGGCCTCGTCCAGCAGGTCCGGGCGGCCCAGGTCCCCGGAGAACACGAAGTCGCCGGTGAGGTAGTAGCCGGGCTCCTCGGTGAAGGCCCCATCGGTCACCAAGTAGGACAGGTGCTCGGGGGTGTGGCCCGGGGTGTGGCGGGCGGTGACGGTGATGTTGCCCAGCTGGATCGTGTCGCGATCGTGCAGCAGCTCGGCGTCGAAGCCGTAGGCCCAGTCCTCCCCACCCTCGCCGGAGACGTACGCGGTGGCGCCGGTGGCGGCGGCCAGCTCACGGGTGCCGGAGAGGAAGTCGGCATGGATGTGGGTCTCGGTCACCGCGGTGATGGTCATCCCGTG